>NZ_JBHVHV010000006.1:0-274570 GCF_042800035.1 Sutcliffiella sp. NPDC057660 | reverse complement strand
GCCCCATACAAAAGGTTAATCATATTCTTTTAAAAATATTTTTAAAAAGGAAAAACTCTTAAAAACGTTGATATAGCTACATTTATAGAGGGAGGATTCGTTAATATGACAACCGTTTTACATAGATTGGAGCAGCATCGAAATTTCTTTGCGACCGGCAGGACCAAGGATGTGGATTTTCGCCTGCAGCAGCTGGGTAAGCTGAAGAAGGCGATTGTAGAGCATGAGCAGGATTTGAACGAGGCATTAACGAAGGACCTGGGTAAATCCGCATTTGAGGCGTATGCTTCCGAGATCGGTTTTGTATTGGACAGCATCAGTCTTTTTATGAAAAATGTAAAAGGGTGGTCCAAGGTGCGAAGGGTGAAAACACCAATCGTTCATTTGGGGTCGAAAAGCTATATTTATCCGGAGCCCTATGGAACCGTACTGATAGTCGGACCATTCAATTATCCGTTCCAACTTGTCATGGAGCCGATGATCGGAGCAATGGCGGCGGGAAACTGTGTGCTCTTGAAGCCATCCGAATTCACCCCGAACGTTTCAAGGGTATTGGTGAAAATCATTCAGGATAACTTCGAAGAGGGCTATATCAGCGTAATGGAGGGTGGAAAGGAAGTCACCTCCGAGCTTATCCATGCACCATTTGACTATATCTTTTTCACTGGTAGCGTCGAAGTGGGGAAGATCGTCATGAAGGCAGCTGCAGAGAACCTTGTGCCTGTCACGCTGGAGCTTGGGGGAAAGAGTCCTTGCATTGTCGACAAGGATGCGAACCTGGAGGTAGCGGCGAAAAGAATCGTATGGGGGAAATTCATGAATGCTGGACAAACATGTGTCGCTCCTGACTATATTCTCGTCCACCGTGAAGTGAAGGAACAGCTCGTAAAAAATCTGGCTAATACCATCAAGGATTTTTATGGGGAAAACCCGCAAGAGAGCAGAGACTATGGACGCATTGTGAATGAACGCCAGTTTGACCGCCTTGTTTCCTTATTGGATGAGAGAAAGGTGGTTGCCGGCGGATCTCATCAAAGGGAAGAGCTGTTCATGGAGCCTACCTTGATGAACGAAGTAAGCTGGGATGACAAGGTGATGCAGGAGGAGATATTCGGTCCAATTTTACCAATCCTTGAGTATGGCGACCTGCAGCAGGCAATCGAGCAGATCAATTCGAAGCCGAAACCATTGGCATTATATCTTTTCACGGAAAATAGCAAAGTGGAGGAACGGGTGATCCAGAGCTGTTCCTACGGAGGCGGCTGCATCAATGATACGGTGACGCACCTTACCAATCCGAATCTGCCGTTTGGGGGAGTGGGGCCGTCCGGAATTGGCTCCTATCATGGAAAAGACAGCTTTGAAACCTTCTCACATAAGAAAAGTGTCATGAAAAAGAGCACAAAGGTGAACTTGAGCTTCATTTATCCTCCCTACTCGGAAAAAAGTATCAATTTTCTGCGGAAAATTATGAAGTAAGGAGATATCTTCCAAAGGGTCTAGGTCTATTTTGGCATTCCTTTTTCCTGACCGGTGTGTTAATATTTAGGAATACGAAATATATATGTAGGAAACGTGCGCTTAAAAATGGATCTTCGCTGGTGGAGATTCATTTTTCGTTTATCCTTTTTCTGTTCTTACTAGTCTAGGAAGGTGTATAAAATGATAGAAAAAAAAGTAAAGGAACCGTTGTGGACGAAATCCTTCATTATGCTGATGGTCGGGAACCTGTTTGTTTTCATGAGCTTTCAGATGCTGATCCCGACGCTGCCCCCTTATATAAAATCCTTGGGGGCTACCGGACTTGAAATCGGCTTGGTGACTGCCCTTTTCTCGATTGGTGCAGTTCTGAGCAGACCGTTCATCGGATATCTGCTGGAATTCAAAGCAAGAAAACCCCTTGTACTCGTCGGTGCTGTGGCACTACTATTGATTACCATCATCTATCCCATGTCCCAGGTTGTCGTGATCTTCCTTTGTTTCCGCTTTATACATGGGCTTGCATGGGGCTGGTCGACGACGGTCAACGGCACTGCCGCGGTTGATGTTATTCCGAAATCCCGTCTTGGTGAGGGGATGGGCTATTACGGACTATCCATCACGTTAGGTATGATCATCGCACCAAGCTTAGGGATCTTCTTGTATCAAGTTACTACTTTTTCCAACCTGATTTATCTTTCAGGTGTACTAGGAGTCATAGCGTTGGTTCTTTTAGGAATCGTAAACTATCAAACTCCTGAAGTAGTAAAGGAAGCCAAGCGCGAGGACTTGAAGTTTTCCTATATCGGATCCTTGGTGGAGAAATCAAGCTGGTACCCTTCGTTTATCACATTGGTTGCGACCTTCGGGTATGGAGCGATTGTGACGTTCATCGTGATTTTCGGAGAGGAGAGAGGGATTGAGCATATCTTTCTTTTTTATCTGTTCAATGCCGTCATGGCCTCTGTTTCTAGACCTTTTGCTGGTAAATGGTTTGATTCCCATGGTCCAAAAGGGCTTGTGTTATTCTGCATGACGCTATCCTTCATCGGCATGTGGGTGCTTTCCTTTGCCCATACCGACGCAATGATAGGCATTGCGGGTGCCTTGTTTGGTGTTGGATTCGGTTCCTTGATCCCTACCTTGCAATCTTGGACACTTTCTACGACACCCGACAATCGCCGCGGTGTAGCAAATGGCATGTTCTTTTCATCCATCGACCTTGGAATCGGACTTAGCGGACTGATCTTCGGCGTGCTCGCCCAATTCGTCGAGACAGCAACCCTGTTCCAGATCTCAAGCATCTTCCTGCTCTTCGCCATGTGGTTTGTAGTGGTGGAGGGAAGAAAAAAGAAGAAAACAAAAAGGGGCCTGACCCCCGCTGCGATAAAGTACTAAAGCAGCGGGCTCAGGCCTTTTCTATTTCCTTTACCCGCCCGACTTGTCCGTCTTCAAGACGAACCTTGATGCCGTGGGGATGAAAGCTTGATTTTGTGAGGATATCCTTTACAATTCCGGAAGTCAATTTGCCTGACCGCTGATCCTGCTTCAATACGATCTTTACAGATAGTCCCGGTTTTATATCCGTTCTATTTTGTCCATTCATTTGGAAAATCCCGTCCATTCTATTGAGGTTTTTGAACTGCTTTGTAATCATATCATAACCATTTGAAGTCACGCTTATATGGGGGAATATTGAAATGAATGGGACAAAAGCAAAGCGAGTCGGTCATTTTCTTATTCAATAACCCATTTCATCCAATAGCTCGATCATGAGATCAGGCCGGTTGGTGATCAATCCGTCTGCGCCACGTTCCAACAGGTAGCGCATCGTCTCCTTGTCATCGATGGTCCAGTAGTGGACCTGCAGTCCGCTGCGCTGTGCGTCGTTGATCAGCCGCTGGTTCGTCAGGTCGAAAATGCTTTGCTCCTGAGGAATCTGAAAAACGTCCACCTCTGGAAGGTAGAGGTTTCGCATGAAGAGCTTATGGAAAACGACGAATCTCGTGATTTCCTGTTCTCCTCCCGCAAGCGCCACACGCCCCTTGGCATAGGAGTCGAATTTCTTGATGATGTCCTGATCAAAAGCTGCCACGAGCACCTTATCCTCCATCTCGTATTCTTCAATCAACTCCCAGAGCTTCTGGGCCATCTCGTCATAGTTGTCAGGGGGGGTGCTATCCTTAATTTCTATTTCGATGCGCATGTCCCCAAATTCCTTAAACAGTTCCTCGACAGTGGGAATATAGACTCCCTTTCCACGGAAGCTGTTCTCACCGTTCAGATCCTGAAAGTGATAGCCTGCATCCAAGGCTTGAATCTCCTCGAGTGTCATGTCTGCCACTGCTCCAGTTCCGTCTGTGGTACGGTCTACAGTTGGATCATGAATGGCAACCAGATGTCCGTCCTTTGTGATATGTATATCCGTTTCAATGACATCGACTTCCATGTCAGCAGCCTGCCTGAAAGCCGCCATCGTATTGGAAGGTGCCAACAGCTCGCCACCCTGATGGGCAATAACCAATGGCCGATCGTTCTTGAAATAAGGCTTTTCTTCTATCTTACTGATGGGACTAAAGGTAAAAACCAAACATAAGGACACAACAATCGCCACCAAAAGCCCGGCTCCAAGCCCCACCTTGCGTCCCCACCCCCTCTTCCTGTTTAAAGGAATATTCACTTCAGCCATCCTTGTTCCCCCCGTAATCTCATAACATACTAATCTCATTATAAAATATTTGGAATAGTATGTATATGGGGCCTGACCCTCAACGCTTTAAAGCGTTGAGGGTCAGGCCCCTTCTTTAAATACTGAACGCCTTTTTCACATCCTCCACAATCTGATGTCGTCTGTATTCGAAGTAGAGGCCTTGGGTGAGCCGGTTGGAGTCACCGAAGAAGAAGCGTTCATAGAGTGTCTGCCTTGATCCGAAAGCACTCATGCTGACGTCCCAGGCGAGACGGAACAGCTTGATGCGGCTCTCTGCATCAGCGTAGGCAGCCTGGAAATACTGGTCGATGTCGCCTCTTATCGGGGAGTCCAGGTCAGCTTCGGTCGGAATCGTCACAAGACCGCTCGCACCAAGGAGCTGGAGGATCTCCATGAATCTCGGATAAAACTTGGGAAATTGCAGGGTAGCGACAGATAGGGGTGCAAGATCAGGCACCATCGTCCCCCACTGATCCGGTTTCGCCCCGATTTCGGATGCGAGGAGAAGTGCCTTATGATTCTCCAAGGCGATGATGATTTCACAGATTTTATCTTTCACATGCTGATATTCCCCGATGGCAATCGTGTCGACAATCAATTGCGCGACCCCGAGCACAAATTCCGCCTTCATGACCTGGCGGGAGACCACTTGATGCAGGACAAGTGGTTTGTAGCTGCTTTTTGTATACAGATTATTGGCGACCTCGATATTCTCCACCACAAATAGACGTTCCCATGGGACAAACACGTTGTCAAAGACGATGACAGAGTCCATCTCCTCAAAACGGGAGCCAAGGGGGTGATTGAATGGAGAAGAGTCATAGGCAAAGGATTCCCGGCAGATGAATTTAAGACCCTCCGTGTTGCTTGGGATGCTGAAGGCATAGGCGTAAGGCTCTTCAAACATTTTCAGCCCGGAGGAGGATACGATGATTTCATCGGTTATCCCACCCTGTGTCGCCAAAAGGCGTGCCCCCTTGATCACGATCCCCTCAGCATTTTTATCAACGATCCTTGCAGCGACGATATCATCATCCGATTCATAGTGCATGGAAGAACGGTTCACCTGCGGGGAGATGAATGTATGGGTAAAGGAAAGGTCCTTCCTGCTGGCAGACTCATAGAATTGCAGAAGGTTCTGCGGAAACCGGGGGCCCTGCTCTTTGAGAATATCAGATGCGGCTGCAAGGGCCATGATGTTGGTGTTTTTATAGTCAGGCGACCGTCCCATCATGCCAAATGAGGCTTTTGCCCACACCTGGATCATTTTTCTCCGTTTTTCAAGGTCATCTTTTTTAAAGGGGCGCAGAAAGGAAGTGCCGATAGGTTCTCCTGATTTTTCACACTCATATGTCATCAGATCTTTCAAATCCTTATCATGCTGCATATCATACAAGGCGGCCTGACTTTTCATCACGCCGGAAAAGGCGGGATGCTCGGAGATATTCCCCTTAATCCTTTTGCCGTTATGCCAAACATTCGATTGTAAACGGTTGATGCGGTCGATATATTGCTGTCCGCTGCTAATAGCCATCCTTTGTCCTCCTTGCTGGAAATTCTATCTATAATGTATGCAGGGGGTTCTGTCCTTTTGCAAGGAGGGGGCTGAAAAAATGGGGTTGTGTGGTATATTGTAAAAAAAGCACCTGGGAAGGAGCATTTTATCCATGAACAGTTTCCATCAAGTGGACACACCGTCCCTACTTTTAGACATAGGAAAATTAAAAAGCAATATTAATAGGATGAGTGGATTTGCGAAGGATCACGGTCTAAAGCTCCGTCCGCATATTAAAACCCATAAGTCGGTTAAAATTGCCAAGCTGCAGCTTGAAAGTGGGGCGGTCGGTATAACGACCGCAAAAATCGAGGAAGCAATCGTTATGGCAAGTGAGGGAATCAAGGATATTCTCATTGCCTATCCGATTTCCAGTCCTGAGAAAATCAAGCGGGTCATCGAGTTGTTGAACAAGGGTGTGGATCTGAAAATTTCAGTGGACAGCCTCGAGCAGATCAAGCTGCTGCAAAAGGAACTCGAAGCTACCCCTCATACCTTGGAAGTGTGGATCAAGGTGAACAGCGGCCTGAACAGATGCGGAGTGGAGCCGGGCAAGGCGGCGCTGAAGCTGGCGCAAGCAGTCCTCTTTTTATCGCATTTGAGGGTCGGTGGTATTTTCACCCATGCCGGACATTCCTATGGGGCAGCCTCCAAAGAAAAGATCGAGGAAATCGCACTTGCGGAGGCCAGTGCGGTTGTGGAGAGCGCTGAAGCATGCGAGAAGGCAGGGATACCGATTCTAGTGAGAAGTGTCGGATCGACGCCAACCTACGAGATCTCCGGAAAAGTGGAGGGGATTACGGAAGTGCGTCCAGGCAATGCAGTCTTTTTTGATGCCATTCAAGTGGGACTTGGTGTGGCTGCGCGCGCAGACTGTGCCCTGACGGTATTGTCATCGGTTGTTGGTGTGTATGAGGATAGAATTGTGCTTGATGCAGGAAGCAAAACGCTCTGCCTCGACAAGGGGGCACATGGACTGGATTCCGTAAAAGGCTATGGCTATATTCTCGGGTACCCGGAATTGAAGATCGACCGGCTTTCCGAGGAGCATGGCGTGGTCGTTTTTGATGAAAAGCCAACCCTGAAGCTGAACGATAAAGTCCGCATCATTCCTAACCATGCCTGTACGGTTGTGAACCAGTTTGATGAATATACCGTGGTGGAAGGGGATAGGGTGGTGGACACCTGGAAGGTCGATGCGAGAGGGAAACGGAAATAATGATAGAAAATGGAGATATCTTATGGAATTGAAAGCTTTAGCTGAAAAAATGGCAATGGTATATGCAGAAAATCCAAAGGTGGAAGCGATCATGATTGCTGGGTCCGTTTCGCGCAATTGGGAGGATTCCTATTCGGACATTGAGCTGCATCTCCTTTGGCGGGAGGCACCCGAAGACACGGATAGAATGGCACCAATCGAAAAGGTGAAAGGGAACATCATAGATTTCCATGAATATGAGGACGAGGAGTGGTCAGAGACCTACTGGCATGAAGGCGTGAAATTTGAGATCAGCAGCTTTTTATCTGAAACCATCAACAGGGTTATTGACGAAGTGGTGCTTCATCATGATACATGTCTGGACTTACAATGTAATGTGGCTTCCTTTGAGGATGGGAAGCCTTTATTCGGGCATGAGCTGCTCTTGGATTTGAAGGGAAAAATTAGTGTGTATCCAGAAGTGCTGAGAGAAAAGATGGTCCTGGAAAATCTGGACTTTGGCGGCCGTTGGGGGAACCGTGAAGCGCTTTTATATCGTGAGGATTGGCTTATGCTCTATCAGGTGATGGTCAGTGTGCAATCGAAGCTTATGGGGGCAATGTTCGGTTTGAACAGGATGTATGTCCATCATCCAGCCTACAAATGGCAGAGTCAGACCTTGGAGAGGATGTCTGTGCTGCCCGCTGGATTCGCAGAGAGAATGGAGCAGGTCTTGGTTCTTCACCCGGTTGAGGGGTTACGTGTTCTGGAAGGAATTATCCGGGATGTTTTCGCCTTTGTGGAAAGAGAAATGCCTTTCATGGACCTTCGTACATTTAAAGAAAAGAGCGTGTTTGTCAGGTCGAATTTATAGGGAAGAGTGAACCGGCTGGAATTGGAATGTGGCTTGGTATTCAAGTTGTTAGAATGATATCGTATTTTGTTAGAATGTCAGACAATGTTGTTAGAATGTTTGATCAATCTGTTAGAATGATCATGAAATCTGTTAGAAAGATCTGGAATAGTCGGCCAATATGCACTCGGGAATGAATAATTTCACTAAATCATTCATTTATTCTACCAATCACCCATTCACCAGCAAAAAAACTGTCCGAATGCCATCTGCAAGGCGTTTCGAACAGTTTTTTTTCAACAAATCAATCAGATTAAAGAACTCCCTCTAGCTCCTCCCAATAATGGCAGAGCGTCAGCAGACCTTTATCAAAATTCTTCAGCTTGAAGTTCTCGTTCGGTGCATGGACGTTATCAGTCGGCAAGCCGAAGCCCATCAGCACGATTGGAGCTTTCAGGATTTCATCCAGGTTGGAGACGATCGGCAGTGAGCCGCCGCCGCGGGTGAAGGCGGTTGGTACTTCAAACACCTTTTCAAAGGCACGGCTTGCCGCCTGGATGGCAGGGTGGTCAAATGGCGTGACAAATGGTGCGCCTTTGTCGAACAGGGTGACTGTCACTTCGACTCCAGGTGGCGTGTGTTCTTTTACATGCTTTTGCAGAAGCTCGAGTATCTCGTCCGGATCCTGGTCCGGAACTAATCGGCATGTGATTTTAGCATGTGCTTCGGATGGCAGAACGGTCTTGATGCCTTCACCCTGGAAGCCGCCATAGATCCCGTTTACCTCAAGTGTCGGGCGGACCCATGTTCTTTCCAAGTGGGTGTAGCCCTTCTCTCCGAACAATTCGGTTACCCCGACCTCATTCATGACGCTTTGCTCTGATGCATTCAATGCTTTAAAGGCTGCCTTTTCATCCTCGGTCAACGGTACGACCTTATCATAGAAGCCGTCGACCGTAATGACACCATCCTTGTCATGAAAGGATTGCAGAAGCTCTACTACGGCATGGATCGGATTCTGTACGGCACCCCCATAGAGTCCGGAATGCAGGTCTCGGCGCGGCCCTTTTACATCCAACTGGAATCCGCACATTCCACGCAGGCCATAGCAGATGGTAGGCTTGTCCTCTTCAATCATCGCCGTGTCTGAAACAACGATGACATCTGCTGCAAGCATATCCTTCTTTTCCTCGATGAAAGCAGGGAGGTTCGGACTGCCTACTTCCTCTTCGCCTTCAATACAGATCTTGAAATTGAACGGAAGGGTGCCGGTCGTTTTCAGGATAGCCTCGAGTGCTTTCAAGTGCATAAAGGTTTGTCCTTTGTCATCGCTGGCTCCGCGGGCATAGATGCTTTCCTCACGGATGGCGGGCTCGAAAGGTGCTGTGTCCCATAAGTGAAGCGGATCCACCGGTTGAACATCGTAGTGGCCATAGATGAGGACAGTCGGTTTTCCTTGTGCCTTCAGCCATTCTCCATAGACAATCGGATGCCCTTTTGTCGGATAGAGCTCGACATTGTCCATGCCAAGGTTGCGCAGTGCTGCTGCAAACCATTCCGCTGCACGGTGTGTATCTTCCTTATGGTCAGGTAGCGCGCTGATGCTTGGGATGGAAAGAAGCTCGAAAAGCTCCTCCAAATGCTTGTCCCGCTGTTCTTTTAAATAAGTTTGAAAGGTCATGCTTTTACCTCCTTCTTTTGTAGTACAGGTGCTTTTCTGTGTAATGTAGCTTGCTCATAGGCATAGCCGATCTGGATCAGGGTGCTTTCTTCAAATGCTCTGGCGGTGAAGGTCACGCCAACCGGTTTGCCTGTCTTTGTGTACCCGCCCGGAACAGTAATGGAAGGGTATCCGGCCTTGGCAGGAAGACTTGCACCAAAGTTATTCGGAGTCAGGATGGCATCCAATTCATACCCGTCCATGCTAGCATCAATGCCGCCCTCCTGTGTGCGATACAGGTCCCGTTCCCTGCTGACCAGGTATTCTTCCTCCGATAAAGTGCCGCTAAGATTCTCGGAATCTATCAGGACGGTCTGATCGTATTTGAGCATCTTGCCAGAGTCCTTATTGTTGAAGGCAATCAGGTCCTTCAGGCTTTTGACCTGTATATGGGAGCCGGTCTTGCTCAGATAAGCGTTCAGGCTTGGTTTGAATTCATAGAAAAGCGTGTGGTAGTCCCATTTCTCTTTTGCAAAAGGAATATTGACGTTTTCTACAACAACCGCTCCATTCTCCTTGAGACAGGCAATCGCTTCTTCCATGACAAGTGCTTCTTCATCAGAAAGATACGTAAAGAATGGGTCGCGTGCAATCCCGATTCGCATGCCATGCAATCCTTCTTTTAAAAGAAAAGAGGAATACGATAGGCCGGGGTTTGGATTGGAAAGGGTAGCGGAATCCTTGTCATCGGTTGCAGTGAGTGCACTCAAAACAATCGCTGCATCCGTTACGGTCCTAGCCATAGGCCCTGCCGTATCCTGACTATATGTAATCGGAATGATGCCCCTGCGACTGATCAAACCTACTGTCGGCTTGATTCCGACAAGGGAGTTCAAGCTTGCGGGACTAAGGATGGATCCGGAAGTTTCTGTGCCGATAGCAGCTGCGGCAAAATTCGCTGCAATGGCAGCACCAGAACCGCTGCTTGATCCACCGACATCAAACTGACCAGGACCATACGGATTCAGTACCTGACCTCCGCGGGAGCTGTAGCCGCTCGGCATATTTTTCGTCATGAAGTTGGCCCATTCCGTCATATTCGTTTTTCCCAGAATGATGGCGCCGGCATCCCGGAGCTGCTTGGCAACAAAGGAGTCTTCCGCAGCGTTATGCTCAGCCAAGGCAGCCGATCCGGCACTTGTGTGCATATGGTCGCCTGTATCAATATTGTCTTTTACGAGAACGGGGATGCCGTGAAGAGGTCCCCGTGCACCTTTACGTTTTCTTTCGAGGTCAAGTGCTTTTGCAATGAAGACTGCATCAGGGTTGATTTCAAGAATCGAATTCAGGGCGATTCCCTTTTTATCGTGCTGCCCGATCCGATGAAGGTACATAAGAACCAGTTCTTTCGAGGTGATTTTCCCGTTCTCGAGCGCCTCCTGCAGTTGCTCGATTGTCGCTTCAGGCAACCATTCATTCACTAGCCCAGCAAGCTTTGGATGATACATAGCCGCTTCCTCCTTTGATTTTCTTCTGCTATTTAATAAAATGAAAAAATATTCCTTTATACTTCATAATAATAATTCAAACTATTTAAAAAACATAGTAAAAAAGGTATGATAGTTAAATAAAGGTGATAATTCAAGATATTCGTTTAGCTAAACGAAGTATTTGATGTTATATAGAATCATCAGATTCAACATAGACTAAACATAGCAAACAGTTTGGGGGATCAAGACACATGGGGAAAGTTTTTTCTTTTTTAAAGCCATATAAGCTGGCAGTAGGGATAGCGCTGCTGCTGATGCTTACAGAGCTTATTGTGGAGCTGTTGCATCCACTCTTGATGGCTAAAATCATTGATGACGGCATTTTACAGGAGGACCTGGGAGTGGTCATGAAGTGGGGAGGCATCATGGTCGGAATGTCATTCCTGGCATTCCTGGCCGGGGTCATCAACTCCTTTTTTGCAGCACATGTTTCACAAAACTTCGGTTATGACATCAGGAAGGGGTTGTATGGGAAGATTCAATCCTTCTCCTTCGCAAACTTCAACCTTTTCCCAACGTCATCCCTTATCACAAGAATGACCAATGACGTGACACAGGTTCAAAATACCGTATTCATGAGCTTGCGCATCATGATGCGTGCGCCTCTATTGATTATCGGTGGGGTGGTCATGGCCCTGATTGTCAATTTCCAGCTGGCATTATTCCTTGTCATTGGAGTACCGGTTCTTTTTGTTTTTCTTATGTGGCTAATGAAAAGAGGGGGAGCGCTGTTTAAGGCGGTTCAGGAAAAGCTGGACGGCGTGAACAATGTGATGCGTGAAAACCTTGGAGGTATTCGTTTAATCAAAGCATTCTTGCGTAAAAATCATGAAATCAAGCGCTTTGACCATGCAAGTGAGGACTTGAAGGATCAGACTGTTTCCGCGCTGCGCTTGATGGAAATGACGATGCCGATTCTACTATTGATCATGAATCTGAGCATCCTGGCAGTCCTCTGGTTTGGAAGTGCAGGCGTGAATACCGGAAGTGTCCAGGTGGGGGAAGTGGTAGCGATTGTGAACTACGCAACGAGAATTACTGGAGCACTATCAATCATCTCCTTTATTATCATGGCATTTGCCCGTGCAAAAGCTTCAGCACACCGAATTGCTGATGTATTGGAGGAGGAAGTGGATCTTGTCGACAAGCAGGGAATTGAAGAGAAGGGTGCGGTGCTGAAAGGGGCTGTAAGCTTCCGTTCCGTTTATTTCCGTTATCCAAACACGGATACTCCAGTACTTGAGAACATCACGTTTGATGCGGAAGCTGGCTCGACCGTTGCCATCATGGGAGCAACCGGCGCCGGGAAGTCATCCCTGTTTCAGCTGCTGCCGCGATTATACGATGTGAGCGAAGGTGTCATTGCTGTTGATGGAAAACATATTACCGACCTGCCATTGAAAAATCTTCGAAGGCAGATCGGCTATGTCCCGCAGGAAGCCCTCCTTTTCTCAGGCTCTGTAAAAGATAACCTTGCATGGGGCAAAGAGGATGCCTCCATGGAGGAGATCATTCAGGCGGCAAAGGATGCGCAGATACATGAAACAATCGACCGTCTGCCTAATAAATACGAAACTGTGCTGGGGCAAAAGGGTGTGAATCTATCCGGTGGACAAAAGCAGCGCTTATCGATTGCGCGGGCTTTAATCCGAAAGCCGAAGATCCTGATGCTCGACGACAGTACCAGTGCCCTGGATTTGAAGACGGAAGGAAAGCTTTTGACGGCAATGAGGAAGTACGATTGCACCACTTTCATCATCACGCAAAAAGTTAGTACCGCAATGGAAGCCGATAAAATCTTGCTTCTAGAAGATGGAATGCTTCTGGAAGAAGGCAGTCATGAACATCTTCTAGCACATTCGACTCTCTATCAGAAAATTTATCAATCACAATTTGGAGCGGAGGTGGCAGAGCATGTCGAAGCGTATAAGTAGTAGTGCCGCTGTTCAGAATAATGCCAATCCAAAGCCGAAAGCAAAGGATTGGAAAGGGACTGTCAAGCGGGTCTGGATGTATCTTGGTGAGCGGAAAGGGCTGCTCTCCTTGGTGCTGTTGATGGTACTTGCAAGCTCTGCCCTAGGATTATTAGGCCCTTTCATTGTAGGAATGGCCATTGACAATTATATTGTGGAAAGAGACAGCACAGGACTTATCAACGTCCTGATCGGCCTTGTGTTCATCTATATCTTCTATTCGCTGTCCACCTGGCTGCAGAACTACTGGATGGTCGGGATTGCACAAGATACCGTTTATAAAATGAGGACTCAGCTTTTTCAGCATCTGCATAAGCTTCCGATTCCGTATTTTGATAAAAGACAGCATGGAGAGCTCATGAGCAGGGTGACCAATGATATGGAGAATGTCAGCTCCACCTTGAACAGTTCGGTGATCCAGATCTTTTCGAGTATCCTGACATTGGTCGGAACAGTTTCAGTGATGCTCTATCTTAGTCCGATTCTGACTTTGATTACGTTGGTGATCGTGCCTGTCATGTTCTTCGGATTGAGGTGGATCACTTCACGGACGGGGCCGCTTTTTAAACAAACCCAGCGCAATCTTGGAGAATTGAATGGTTATATAGAGGAGACCATTTCCGGTCAACGCATTGTGAAGACCTTCTCCCAGGAAGATAAAGTCATGAATGAGTTTCTCGAAAAAAGCGAACGCTTGAAAAAGAGTGCCTACTGGGCCCAGACCTATTCAGGATTCATTCCAAAACTGATGAATATGCTGAACAATTTGAGCTTTGCCATTATTGCTGGAGTGGGAGGAATCATGGCATTGAATGGTATGGGAATAACCATTGGGGTCATCGTCATTTTCGCCGAGTACTCCCGTCAATTTACAAGGCCATTGAACGATCTTGCCAACCAATTCAATACCCTGCTGTCGGCGGTTGCCGGGGCGGAGCGGGTATTTGACGTTCTCGATGAAGAGGAAGAGGCAAGTGATGAAAAAGAAGCGATCGAACTGGAAACGGTTAAGGGTGAAATTGAGTTCATTGACGCGTCATTCTCCTATGACGATGATGATACAACGATAAAAAATATCAGTTTCCACGCATCCGTCGGGGATACAGTCGCGTTCGTAGGACCAACCGGAGCTGGGAAAACGACGGTAATCAATCTGATTTCACGGTTCTATGATCTGGACAGCGGCATCATCCTGCTTGATGGTCATCCGATCAATAGGATTAAGCGGTCAAGCCTGCGTAAGCATATGGCATTCGTGCTGCAGGATTCGTTTCTGTTTGAGGGAACGATCCGTGAAAATATCCGTTATGGAAAATTGACGGCGACCGACGAGGAAGTGGAAGAGGCGGCAAAGCTTGCCAATGCCCATACATTTATCAAAAAGCTGCCTGGTCAGTACGATTTTAAACTGAAGCAGGATGGCAGCGGTATCAGTCAAGGGCAGAAGCAGCTGCTTTCCATTGCGCGGGCGGTGCTAGCCAACCCGACAATCCTGGTGCTCGATGAAGCGACAAGCAGCATAGACACCATCACGGAAATGAAAATCCAGGAAGCCCTGCAGCGCCTGATGGAAGGCCGAACAAGCTTTGTCATCGCGCACAGGTTGAACACGATTCAACAAGCGGATCAGATCCTTGTTCTGAAAGAGGGCGAGATCATCGAAAAAGGCTCCCACGAGGAACTGCTGGAGGAGCAAGGTATTTATTACGAGCTGTTTACGAGTCAGTTGAAGAAGGAAGTCGGTTAAGGAGAGTCCAGTGTGTCGTCGGTTGTTGGGGGCGATGTGCTGGGTTTTTTTTATGTGGTTTAATGTAATTTTTTGTAAAGTGGATAGATTAACAGGTGGAGTGGATAGAATAATTGGAATTTTGGATAGATTGTTCAGCTTTATGGATAGATTACTAAGTGAAGTGGATAGATTTACCGCCAAAGTGGATAGATTACTAGGATAGTGGACCAGGCACGCTTCCACACTCGGTCAGATGATTCGTTAAGATCTGTGGTATTACACAACTTTGTTGAATCGAAAGGAACTATAGTCCCGATATCCAATACCATTTCAACAAAACACTACAAATTACCCAAAACACTACATTTTCTTTTTCAAAATAGGATTATTCCCTCAAAATTAAGGGAAAAGGACTATGAATAAAATAATAGATTATTCGAATTTTATTGAAAATAACTAGGTCAGGTGGTGAAGAGGTAACAAGTTTGGGTTGATTTGAGCATTGTGTATTAGTACAATTTGCTTTATAATTCAAAAACATAGAAAGAAAATTCTAAATATTATGAGTGGTGAGGGGGATGTCATTTGGATTGGTTTAACAGTTTTTTGGAAAACTGGCAAGAGTGGAAGCTTGAGCTCCAAGGTGCATTTGAAGACGTAGCTGGGATTCTCTGGAGTACACCGATGATTGTATTCTGTTTGGGTGTTGGACTTTTATTTACAATTCTTACTAGAGTGGTACAGGTTAGACTTTTCAAGGATATGATCAAGAATATCTTCTCCGGGGAGAAATCAAGCGCTGGTGTATCTTCCTTCCAGGCATTGGCGATATCATTATCGGGACGTGTGGGAACTGGTAACATTGCAGGTACGGCAACGGCCATTGCGATGGGTGGACCTGGGGCGGTGTTCTGGATGTGGACGATTGCGTTTATCGGAGCTTCCAGTGCCTTTATCGAATCAACATTGGCGCAAATCTATAAAGTGAAGCAAGACGGTGAATACCGGGGCGGTCCTGCTTATTACATAGAAAAAGGAATCGGTTGGAGATGGTATGGAATCCTTTTTGCAGGCTCTGCGATTCTGGCAATGAGTCTTCTCATGCCCGGGGTTCAGGCATTCGCTATTGGGGATGGTCTAAGCAATGCGTTCGGTGCCAATAAAACATACGTAGGAATCGGATTGGTCCTGGTTATTGCACTCATCATTTTTGGTGGCGTAAAGCGTATTGCAACGGTGGCACAGTATGTTGTACCGTTCATGGCTGTTGCCTATATTCTCGTTTCTCTGTATATCATTGCGGTTAATTTTACCGAGCTTCCTGCAGTATTCGGTTTGATCTTCCGAAGTGCATTTGCATTTGATTCCGCGTTTGGGGGGATTGTCGGGATGGCGATTGCCTGGGGTGTAAAACGAGGCATCTATTCAAATGAAGCTGGTCAAGGGACCGGACCGCATGCAGCAGCAGCGGCAGAAGTGTCCCATCCGGCGAAGCAAGGGTTGGTACAAGCGTTTTCCGTTTATATCGATACGTTGCTTGTATGTTCAGCAACGGCATTCATGATTCTTTTCACAGGAATGTACAATGTGGAAAATCCTGAAGGCGGCTTTATCGCCAACAACCTGGGAGCAAATGTAGAGGCGGGACCTGCCTATACACAAGCGGCCATTGAATCCGCCATACCAGGTTTCGGTGCAGGATTTGTAGGTATTGCCCTGCTGTTTTTCGCCTTTACGACCATCATGGCCTACTACTATATCGCAGAAACGAATGTGGCTTATCTTGTACGTGGACGAAAAAATGCCATTCCAATGTTTCTGTTAAAGGTAGTTCTCCTGGCATCCACATACTATGGTGTGGTAAATAACTCCAAGATCGCTTGGGCTTTAGGTGATATTGGCCTTGGTATCATGGTCTGGCTGAATCTGGTCGCCATCTTGATCCTCGCCAAGCCTGCATTAAGAACTCTGAAGGATTATGATCAGCAGAAAAAGCAAGGACTTGATCCGGTCTTTAATCCCGATAAGCTGGGAATCAAAAACGCTGAATTCTGGACAGAAGACTACCAACAGGAAAAGAAAGAAAATGTATCCTAACATAAAAGCGGCAGGCCCTGTTTAACAGGGACTGCCGCTTTTTTTGCTTATACCGTTTCCAATTGAGGGACTACCGGCTCTGCACTAGGCTTTCCAATATAATACCCTTGAGCATAGTCGATGCCGATTTCTCTGCAAAATTCCAATTCTTCCGCCCTTTCGATTCCCTCTGCCAAGACTTTAATGCCGAGCTTTTGGGAGATCTCGAGCACGTTCTTTAAAAAGAGCTGATTCTCCAGGTTCGTATCGCAGAACGAGACATAGGATCGATCCACCTTCACAAAATCAGGCTGCAGCTTCTGAAGGACATCCAAAGTGGAGTATCCGGAACCTACATCATCCAAAGCGACCTGCATTCCCGATTTTTTGTAGGTGGTAAAAATGGATTCCAGATGTTCGATATCGGAGATTTTTTCCGATTCCACCACTTCAAACACAAGCTGGTCGGGAGAAATGCTATGCTGGTTCACGATGTGGAAGGTATGCTGCAGGCAATACTCCGGGTTATAGATGGAAGAAGGGAGAAAATTTATAAAAAATTTCACTTCTGGCGGTACACCGAGCTTGCTGCTTGAGACGATCGAGAGCTCCCTTGCTTTCTGGTCCAGATAGTTATGCAAATTTGACTCTCTGGCAAATTCAAAGAGCTTGAATGGGGATATGGGGCTCCCGGCTGATACAGGCCGCAGCAGGCATTCATAGGCAAAAATTCGATTCTCATTTTGCAGGTCGATGATAGGCTGAAAATGGGTGGAAAAGGAATTGCCGGCTATCAGATTGACAAGTTCATAGTTTTGCACCATCAACTCTAAGGAAGAAAGAGAAATAAAGCCATTCATCGTGGCGGTTTTCACTTTTGTTTGGTCGGATGCCCCTTTTTTCTGGAGCTTCAATATGTGGTCCGCCAATTCTCTATATGTAGTATATGGATACTGCTCAATCTCCCTGGATCGTTTGACAAAAAATGTTCCGCTTTCTTCGATGGGACTTGGAACCCCGCAATCGATACAATGCATGGTGACTTCCTCCTTATATGGTTCTTAGGATAATTTTACTATTATTCTTACAAAATAGAGAGTTAATATCGTGAAAAGTAGAATTAATGGTCTGTATGGTGTGAAAGAGAAAGAAAGTTATCGAATGCGAATGAATGAACAAGGGATTTCCCAAAACCTGTCGAACATAAAAGCTAGTAAGTTATCTTTAGAGATTTTAGAATGGAGCCCTCTCTCATGCTTGCAGAAAAACTACTCTTACATGTATTGATCATATTGGCGCCGGTATTAATCTATTATGTTGTCTCCGAGAATAAAAGGGTAAGTGGTTCTCCGTATTTTATTGGAGTGCTCCAGGGGGCTTCGGCAAGTCTTTGCTTGCTCTTTGCATACTATGATTATGGACTATACTGGGACTTGCGATATATCCCGCTTGTTCTGGCTGTCTTGTACGGAGGTCCAAAGGCTGGGTTTATTGTCCTGGTGGCCATCCTCGGGACAAGGACCTATATGGGGGGAGATGCCCTGCTTTTTGGCTATATCAGTGCACTGCTATCAGCCTTGGTGCCTTTCTTGATGGTGAGGAAGTTTAATAGGCTCCGAACGAAAAAGAAACGGATCACACTATCGGTTCTTGTCGGACTTTGGCCGGACATCGTGATGCTCAGCATTCTCCTTGCCTTCCTTTTTACGCAGCCAGAATTTAGTGGTGGAGCAGGCCTGCTGTTGTATATCCTGCCGTTCGGTCTGATTCAGGTGATAGGGGTTGGATTTGCTTCCATGCTTCACGAAGCGGTACTGGAGAGGGAGCTGATGAAACGCGAGATCATGAGGGCGGAAAAATTGAATACCCTTGGAGAGCTTGCCGCGTCCATTGCTCATGAAGTCAGAAATCCTTTAACGGTGGTGAAGGGATTCCTTCAGCTCATGCAACAAGAGGATAGGAAGTACCCTTATATCCCGCTTGTCCTCAGCGAATTGGGAAGGGCGGAATCCATCATCAATGATTATCTGAACTTTGCCAAGCCCGAATTCAAAAAGATAGAGCAGGTAAATCTGGCAGAATTGATAACAGAGGTCATGATACTGTTGAACCCCTTGGCAATCAAGAACGGTGTCTCTCTTGACAGCTATCTTGAAAAGAATGTCTATATGGATACCGATAAAAACCAGCTGAAGCAGGTGCTCGTCAACATTATAAAAAATGCAATCGAGGCCACTCAGCAAGAGGGCAGAGTGTTTATCAAGCTGCTTGTCAGCAATAACGAAACGATGATCATCGTCAAGGACAATGGAAAAGGCATGTCGAAGGAACAGCTCGCACGCATCGGAACTCTATTTTATAGTACAAAAGATAAAGGGACCGGACTTGGTACAACGGTCTCACTGCGTATCATAGAAACGATGAACGGGAAGGTGTCCTATGCAAGTGAATTGGGGAAAGGAACCGAGGTCAAGGTTGTGTTTCCTGATTTCACAAGAAGCAAGGAGAAAAAAATGGTGCAGTCCGTATAGCAGGATTGCACCATTTTTCGTCTTTACAGCTTTTCAAGAGGTTTATCCGCAGGGCCCTCGAGTACCTCACCATGAATCGAGAATCTCGAGCCGTGACAAGGGCAGTCCCAGCTTCTGTCGCCATGATTCCATTCCACCTCACAGCCCAAGTGGGTACAGGTCGTATCAACACAGTGAAGTTCGCCTTTTTCATCCTTATAAGCACCGGCACGGCGGCCATTAAGAGAAACCACACCTCCCTCGTCCAAGCCGAGTTCATCCGGAGTTTTCGTTGGCTGGTCAAGCTTTCCTTCCACCAAGTGACTAGCCACATCCATATTGGTGCTGAAAAATTTCTTCAAGGAAGGATCAGCAACAAAGCGGGAAGGAGTGAAGAGATCCTCATACTTATTCTTCTTTCCGGTAACAAGGTCCTGTAACAGCAGTGCCGCTGCAGTACCGTTGGTCATCCCCCATTTGCGGTATCCGGTAGCAATGAATATATTCGATTTTCCGGATGTAATCCGCCCGATATACGGAACTTTATCAAGCGTATAAAGATCTTGCGCGGACCAGCGATAGGCAATATCCTGGATGCCAAAGACTTCCTCTCCAAAATCCTTTAGCGCCTGATAGTGCTTCATGGTGTCCTTGCCTTGTCCCGTTTTATGGCCATCGCCGCCTATCAGGAGATACTTCTCACCATTAATTGTGACAGAGCGCAAAGACCTCGTCGGCTGTCCGGCACTAAGATACATGCCACCCTGTAATGCCTTATCCGTTTTAGCTGCCACAACATAGGAACGCTCGGCATACATTCTTGTGAAGAAAAAGCCTTTCCCATCATAAAAAGGGAAGTGGGAGCATGCAATCACATGCTTGCACTTGATTTTCGAGCCCCCCTTTGTTACTACACGCAGCTCAGTCGATTCTTCTACATCTGTAGCAACCGTCTGTTCGTAGATCTTTCCTCCTTTTTCTACGATAGCTTCCACCAGGTACTTCAAATATTGAAGGGGATGAAACTGAGCCTGATTTTTCATTACCAACACGCTTTTGGTTGGTACGGCAAAAGGGACCTTCTCATTCAAATCTGCAGGTATACCAAGCTTATGATAGGCATCCATCTCCATCAGGACTTTCTTGTTATCCTGTTCGGTAGTGGCATAGATCATCGCATCCTGGTCGCTGAAGTCACATACCATATGCTTTTGGTTTACAAGGTCTCGAATATAGTGAAGCGCATCATTGTTTGCTTCATAATATAACTTCGCCTTTTCCTGTCCGATATGCCCAATCAGCTCATCGTAAATTAATCCATGCTGAGCAGTCACTTTTGCCGTTGTATGTCCTGTCGTTCCATTTAATATCTGATCGGCATCAAGCAGAACGACGTTATAACCATCCTGGACAAGCTGATAAGCGGTGGTGATTCCCGTAATACCAGCCCCGACAATACAGACATCCGCCTCTGTATCTTCTTTTAATGGAGAAAATGACTGAAGGGAAGCAGACTCTCTCCAGTATGGTTCCGGACCCTTTGGCAACTTTACGAATTGATTTTGTTCCGACATGGTGTAAATCCTCCTTGAAAAACAAACATGTACATAATTTTTCCAAAAGGGAAGAAATTCATGTATGTATTCCTTTTTTTCTCTCAAGTAGGGTAGAATGAGAAAAGAACCATGTGAAAACCCCATTAGAGGGTGATAAAGGAGAAATATATGTCTACAACCGTAATAACAACTCTACAACCATTCATTCAGGAAAACTGGAATAAAAGTGAATTCAACAGTCCAACTCCTATACAAGATAAAGCCATACCGGCAATTCTGGAGGGCAAGGATGTACTGATAGAATCACCCACAGGTACGGGGAAAACCTTGGCCTACCTGTTGCCTATCATCGAAAAAATAGAGCTTGGCAGGCAGCATCCGCAGGCCGTTATCGTAGCACCTTCAAAGGAGCTTGCCATGCAGATTTTTGAACAGATCCAGAAGTGGACGGAAGGAAGCGAAATTATCGGTGCTTCCTTTATCGGTGGTGCCAATGTCAAACGACAGCTGGAAAAGCTGAAGAAGAAACCGCAGATCCTTGTCGGGACGCCTGGCAGACTGCAAGAGCTGATTCAGATGAAAAAGATCAAGATGCATGAAGTGACGACCATCGTGATGGATGAGGCGGACCAGCTTTTCATTCCGGAACACACCAAAACGATCCAGAACATCCTCAAGTCGACCATGCAGGAAAGACAGCTGCTGTTATGCTCCGCAACCTTAAAGGACGATACGGAAAAGCAGGCCCTTCAGTTTATGAGAGATCCATTTGTATTAAAGGTTACAAAAGATGAGATGGCCCCTTCAAAAGTGGACCACATATATGTAATTGTCGACCAAAGAGAAAAAGCGAATGTCCTGGCAAATATTCTGCGTGAGGAAAAGAATATCAAGGCACTTGGGTTCGTCCGCGACATCGGTAATCTTGCTGTCCTGACCGAGAAGCTGCTATTTAAAAAGTTCAACGTCGGTTCCCTCCATTCCGAATCCACCAAGCAGGAAAGGGAGACAGCATTGAAGAATTTCCGAAAGGACGAATACCCTGTCCTGCTTGCAACAGACGTAGCGGCAAGAGGACTCGACATCAAGGAACTCAGCCATGTCATCCACTATGACCTGCCAGAGGAAGTGGAAAGCTATGTACATCGCTCCGGTCGAACAGGAAGGCAAGGTGCGGAAGGAAAGGTCATTTCCATCGTGTCGGAAAGAGAAGAACGCAAACTGAAGCAATTTGCCAAAGACCTTGGACTGACCCTTCATAAAAGAGTCATGTTCGGCGGCAGGCTGATCAAGGAAGAGGACATGAAGCCCGTGAAAAAAGGCGGATTCAAAAAGAAGCCCCAAGCTGGCAAGACAAAAGCGAAAAGAAAGTAAGAAAACGAAAAACTGTCTCATATGAGGCGGTTTTTTGTCATTTACTCAGATGGAAATATCCGACATGTTTCATGTGAAACCACAATTTCCCGAGAAATGATGACAATTTCCTTACCTATCCCATAGTTTCAAATTCATATATTCGTAATAAAGAAGGGGTCTTGAAGGCGTTACTAGATATCACCAAACCATTTATCTAAGATGCATACGAAATTCGACAGAGAGCTGAATGATAACACTATATCTTATAGACCGCCCCTGTTGGTTGCAGTGCAAGGGGTGAGACTCCTGCGGCAGTAGCGTGTCAAGGGAGACCCCACAGGTGCTTTAGCACCGAGGAGGCTCCCGAGACCGCCCGCGGAAAGCGAACCCCTGGAACGGAAACCAACAGGGTGTTCAAAGTATCCACTCCATTTTCAAGTAAGCTCCCTTGATTAAAACTTCAAAAATCCGATGATAACCACCCCCCTATTATTTAACATTTGCCGAAATATGCCGTATGATAGGGAAAGAAAGCACAATCAAGGAAAAAGTTACTACCAGATAGAGTGCCAGATTAAAAGGGAGATTTCACATTTATACAAGAAACTATTGTAAAATGGTGAAAGAATAGTAGTTATGGAGGCTATGTCGACATGTTCTGTCACAACTGTGGATTAAAAGTTGCTTCTGATGCGAAGTTTTGCTCCAATTGCGGTGCGAATTTGAGAGAAGAAGATATACATAAAAATGACAATGAAATATTGGAAGGTAGAGGAATAGATCGAAACAGGAAAAAAGGCGGAATGATCATCCCCTTCCTGCTTCCTTTAGCGGCTTTTTTGCTTCTCGTCGGGTCCTTAAGCTGGTTGTACTTCCATGAAACGAAAGTGAATGCAGATGTTATTGCACTGAAGGATACCGCCGAAGAACTTGCCTTAGAAGGTAAGTATGAACAGGCGAAGTCGAAGCTGTCCTCGGCTATCGAGTTAAGGCCGCGATACTATGTGCTTCAAAACAATCTCGAGGTCGTCATGATCGCAGAGGAACTGCAGGCTGAAATGGAAAATACCAATACCCTGATTAAAGATAAAAAGTTTGAAGAGGCTGAAAAGGAACTTGCCCGTTTGAACGAAAAGATTGCCAAACTGAACGGTCCGTTGTTCCAGCCGATCAAAAAAGAGCTTGCCGAAAGGGATACGATGATTAAGGTCGGTAAAATCAATGGTGAACTCGATCAGCTGAAAACGGTTGATGAATTGGCAAGAAAGCTTGCCGTGCTTTCCGCCATTCCTTCAGAGGAAGGCAAAGCGGTGAAAGAACAGATCTTGAATCGGATTGTACAAATCACGACAACCGATGCGGAAGCTGAGCTTGAGCAGAAACAATTTACAAAGGCCATTTCTTTAACGGATAAAGGGCTGCAATATGCCATCAATGACAAACGACTGTTATCATTGAAAGAAAAAATCGAACAGACCAAGACAGAGTTTGAACTGGCGGAACAGGAAAGAATCGAAAAGGCGATGGAGGCTGCAGCAAAAGAGGATCTGAAGAATCGAAACGCGGCACTTGAAGTGGTAGGTTTAAAATATGTAGAAGACGATGCCGGTGGAATGACGATAACCGGTGAAGTGAAAAACATTGTCTCAAAAACCGTTTCCTCCATCACCGTCTACTATAATATATTGAGTAAGGATAAAACGGTACTCGATACCGGGTTTACCACCGTTTATCCATACAAATTGCCACCCGGGGAAAAAGCTAAATTCGAAGACTATTATTATGGTGTTTTTGAAGATGTAACAGTCGAGATAGAGAATATGACATGGCTTGTCGAAGAGTAAAGTAGGTGCAAGGATGAACAAAAGATGGATAGTGAGTATCATAGTAACCCTGGCTCTTATAGGAGTTGGAACATATGGGTACTTTTTTATCAAACAAGGAGTTCCAAAGCAGCTGACAGCACAGTCGAGCTTATATATAGAAACAAAACCTGAAGTAAAAGAGCTGGTGCCACAGGAATTGAAAGAGATTATTTTCGAGTCCCAAAAGCTGGTGGTGAAAATCGAACTGCCGGACGGTTCCTTTGGCTCCGGGTTCCTTTATAACAATAAAGGGGATGTCATCACCAATGCCCATGTCGTACCGAATGCGAAGGATGTAAAGGTCGTTACAGCCGACTCCAAAGAGCTGACGGGACAAGTAATCGGAGTCAGTGTCGATACGGATGTAGCTGTAGTCCGGGTTCCGGAACTCGAAGGAACGGAGCCTTTAAGACTGGCGAAAACGAAAAAAGCGGAACTTGGGGATGAGGTCATCGCCCTTGGAAGTCCGCTTGGATTTCAAAATACGGTTACGACCGGTATCATCAGCGGCGTGGGACGCAGTTTTGAAATAGATTCCTTTAAATATGAGGATGTCTTTCAGATCTCTGCTCCCATTGCACCGGGCAACAGTGGCGGCCCCCTTATTAATACGACTACTGGGGAGGTCGTAGGGATCAATTCTGCAACAATGGATAAGGGAGTCATCGGCTTCAGTATTCCACTCGGCAATGTCATTTCCTTATTGGAGAGCTGGTCGGAATCTCCGATGCAGTCCTTGCCGAAAATTGGTGGAGACGCTCCAGGAAACAATACCGGAACAGAATCCACGAATGAGGATGTTGCAACATATCTCGTAAACTATTTCTATGAAAGCTTGAATTACCGGGATTATGTCACAGCATATTCGTTACTGGGAAGCAGCTGGCAATCCGAAACCGCCTATGAAGATTTCAGGGAGGGCTATCTTGATTTCCTCACCATCGAAACAGAGGACCTGCTAACCAAAAAGGTCGGGGATAAGGTGGAAGTCGTCACGATCATAACCGTACAACAGCGCTCGGAAAGAGGCGTAACCTATAAAAAGTACAAGGTGAAATTTGTATTGGGCCTTGAAAACGACCAGATGAAAATCCTCTCGGAAGAAAGAGAAGAAGTAGAATAGTGGCAAAGAGGCGTAAGACTGCTTTTGGCAGCTTGCGCCTCTATTTTGGTTGCTATTTTCGCAGAAATTGTTGTTTTGACGTTTTCGGTGTATGAGATATTTTACTTTTTAAAAAATGCGTTGTTTATCTAGGTAAATAGCAACAGACTTTACGAAAAGAGCTTTTTTAATTGATTATCCTTTTTGCACCAACGATGACATTCTCCCAATATGGTGAGAGGCTGGTTATGGACACCTTTTTATCAATGCGTGAGGTATGCAGGATGGTGTGGTTGCCGAGATAGATGGCAACATGGCCAATCCGCTCGAGGCCATTTTTCTTTTTTCGCTTTGGTGTGGTGAAAAAAAGAAGATCGCCCTCTTTTAACGATGATAGAGGAATCGCACGGCCGACCTGAAACTGCTGGCGTGAATTCCGCGGGAGGCTGATTCCGTGTTTCCCGTAGACGTGCTGGACAAACGAGCTGCAATCAAATATATCATGTCGTTTAGAGGGAGCTCCAAATACATAAGGAGTTCCTCTATATCTTTTACCAGTCCTGATTATTCTTTTTGCTAACATGCTTATCTCCTTTCCACTTTCCCTCTACTATCTAGTAAATGATGGGAGAGGTTAATTGCTTGGACAAAATGAATCCAATTTTGGAAAAGGATTTGATTTCATCGTGGAGAATTCCATTAGAAGGAGGAGAGGCTGTTGAATCAGGATACAAAATTAGCAAAGTTTCTGGACTTTTTAGAGGTTGGCGTGGAAGCCCCGACGCTAGCCTATCTTAATAAGCTTGTGGAGGCGCATCAGATGAAGGTGAGATGGGAGACCTTCACGAAATTCATTGATTTTGAGGAAGGAAAGAGGGAGAACTACTATTTGCCTTCGATCGATTCCTATCTTGATAGAGTGGTGGACCAAGGAACAGGCGGTACCTGCTGGACATTGGCACGGGGATTCCATTATGTATTGGATGCGCTGGGGTTTCAGGTGGAATATCTGTATATGGACCCGGGTCATTTATGCTTGCAGGTGATGCTGGATCAACCTTATTACGTAGACATAGGATATTGCGCACCGCTATATAGGGCCTACCCCTTGCACCATTCATTTACAGCGGAAAATGAATTGGAGGTATTCCGGTATGAGGTCCGTGAAGAAAACATTCTCGTGTCACGTGAACCTGGTCCGACAAAAACACTCGGAAAGAATCCGGTAACATTTGAAGAGCTGATTCCGTATATCCTGCACTCCCATGATTGGCAGGATGGCTTTGCTTTAAGACATTTGAAGGTTTTCGGATACATAGATGACAAGCCGTACCAAGTGAAAGAAAACAAGCTCATCACTTTTCATGAGAAGAAAATGATCGAGGAAGAATTAACGGCTGAAGAGATCCGCTACTGGATAGAAGAGAAGTTCAGGATGGACTTTTTTCTCTATGAACGGGCGAAGGAGATTTATGACAAAAGGAAGGGCTGAGGCGCACAGGTGAGTGCTGCTTCGGCTTTTTTGTAAGTGGTGGCCGCCATTGCGCTGAATTTTTGGAAACACACTTTAAAAACACTTCTCCGCAGCGGAAAAGTGCCTTAGTTTCAATTGGAAACATCCTGGTTGTTTGCAGAACACCTTCTTTTATCAAAAATAGGTAATCAGAAAGCCCTTTCTTTAGGCTGGAGCAACGAATCTATCCACTTTGTGCCATAATCTAGCGAAAAGCCCCAACAATTTATCCACTTCTTGCCATATTCTATCCAGACCGATCGATAATCTATCCCAAAGGACCATTATTCTATCCACTATACAAAATATGGAATAGAGATGCGCCACTCCGAAACACAGTTAACACCGCATACTCTATTTTTTCCCTTTAAACAACAACGTCATCACGAAAATTACCGCTGCCAAGCTGTACGCGACATAGGATACATTGCTGTATGCCTCCATATTTTTCACACCGATCCCGATGAAGGCCCAGACAAACACCAACGGATAAACTCTGTCACGGTTCGCCAAGTTGAACCAGATGGCAAGCAGGGTAGCCACAACGAGCATGATAATCGTCCAAGTCACATCAGAAAGTCCAAACCCGTCCCACTCGAGATACACCAGTACATAACTGATATTGGCGATGGTTGCGACACTGATCCAGCCAAGGTAGATGGAAAATGGCAGACGGTCAAATAGACCTGGGTCTGATACCTGCACTTTTTTATAAAGTCCAATCAGTGTGAGCAATAAGCTTAGCATGACAGCGACGGTTGTAACGAAAAACTCATAATGCCATAGCACCACCCATGCACTATTGAGAAGGCAGCTCAACACGAATAAAGTGCTAGTGGTCTGATAGATAGGCAGATTTCGTCGGCCTTTAGGGAACTGCCGGATAATCCAAACTCCAAGTAGCAGGTAGATGAGACCCCAAATGGAAAATACATAGCCTGCCGGGGTAAATAGCACATTCAGTCTATTGGAAATCTCGCCAGTCGTTTGGCCATTCAGAGGCAGTGCATTTGATAGATAATTCACCAGCACGACTATTAGAAAAGCAATCACATTGAGCCATAGCTTCATTCGCTAACCACTCCTTTCATCTCTCTTTCTATACTATTCCTTAATAGAGAGAGACATAACCATCGGGATGTTCTAAAATAAGATTAAAAACATTTGTAGGAACAGGGATGAGAAAAGTGGATAAATTGATGGAACTGTATGAAGCAGAAGGAAAGTTGAACCTTATATCCGGGGGGTATCAGAATACAATCTACGAGTTTGAAAAAGGAGAAGATGCTTACATAATGAGGGTATCTGATACTGAGAGGAGAACGAAGAAGCAAATAGAGGATGAGGTGGAGTGGCTGCTCTTTTTAAAAGAGAATGACATTAAGGTAGCTGCTCCTATAAGAAATGTGCACCAATCCTATGTGGAGGGCTGGCAAAAGAATCATGTCATTGCCTTCCAAAAGGCCAAGGGGAAACAGGTAGACGTGTACAATATGTCTGTTTGGAACGAAACATTATTTGAAAAATGGGGAAGGTTGATTGGCAAGCTGCACCGACTTAGTTCGGAAAAGCCTCTGGCATTAAAAAACCGTCCTGCATGGACCAGTGACAATCCCGATCTGCTAGGATTAGGAAAGAGTCTGGAATCAAAAGAGATGAGCGTTGTATACAAAAGGTTGCTAGGAAAGCTGCAAGGCTTTGAAAAGAAGGAGACAACATTCGGCCTCATCCATAACGATCTCCATCAAGGGAATTTCTTCTACGATGGAGAGGACATCACCCTTTTTGACTTTGATGACTGCGCCTATCATTGGCATGCGTATGACATCGCAGTGAGCTTTTATCATGCCTATTGGCAGGGAACGTCCGCCAATCCGGAGGCAGTGAGCTTTGGAGAAGATTTCATGAGGGATTTTATGGCTGGATATAAAAAAGAGTATAGTGTCGACAAGGATATTCTTCTTCAGATTCCTATATTTTTAAAAATAAGAGAGCTGTTTCTCTATGCATTGTTTATGGAAAAATGGAATCTGAACACGTTAGAGGAGTGGCAGGAATATACGATACACCAACTAAGGGAGTCCATATTGAAAGAAACGCCACACAGCGATATCGATTTTCTGCAATTCCTCTGATAGCAGGTAGCAATATTTATGAACTTGTCTCATATGATGGAGAATGGGTCACATCGGATAAGCCTTTTCCATGAAGAGAGGAGAACGTTCATGAATAAGTTTTTTAAAGCTGTGCTGCTGCTTGCCATTGCCGCTTTCTTGGGAGAAAGCTTGGAGTTCATTGTGAATATGGTACTGGCCAAACAGCTTGGGGAAGTGGGCATGGGTCTCTATATGTCTGTATTGCCTGTCATTTTTCTGGTTGTGGTAATTGCGAGCCTGGAGCTGCCGATTTCCATCTCTAAATTTGTAGCGGCAAAAGAGGAGAAATACCATAAGAGTATGCTATCGCATGCCATGAGGCTGACAGTCGGATTCATGATCAGTGTCATCTGCCTGACAGCGGTCATTCTTCCTTTCATTTCAGTATTCGACCAGTATCACCCGTTGGTCAGATGGATGATCCTGTTCATGATTCCCATCATCTCCTTTTCGTCCATTGCGCGGGGCTATTTTATGGGACTTCATCATATGGGAAAAATCGCGATATCGAACTTTTTGCGAAAAGCGGTTCAACTGGTGCTGCTTGTTCTCGTCTATCATTTCTTCCATTTCTCGATGGAGCTTGCGATACTCATTGCCATCTGCACCCTGGTGTTCACTGAGCTGATTGTCTGCGTCTATTTAATGTACATGTACATAATCCAGTTTCGTGAATTGAAGAAGCAGCCCAGTACCAGCCTTAATGCCAGACATGTACGCAAAAGTCTTTTGGAAGTATCCATCCCTACAACAGGAATGCGGATATTTCACGCGGTCACCAGTGCGATTCAGCCATTTTTGATAAAAATGGCGCTGTTAAAGGCGGGACTAAGTGAAACGATTGCCCTCGAGGAGTTCGGTTTGTTGGCAGGGGTAGCCCTGACAATAGGATTTTTTCCTGGATTTATTGCTCATTCCTTTCTGATAGTCCTGATTCCGACCGTTTCAGCTTCCCATGAAAATGGTGATTATCCAAAGCTGCAAAAGCTGCTTCAACAGGTGATGGGACTCACTTTTCTTTATGGAATCCCGGTTGTGATGGTGTTCTACCATTTTGCCATACCGTTGACGAACATCTTTTACGAATATTCCAAGGCCTCGTCCTACTTGCAACTGCTGTGGCCATATTTTCTGTTTCACCTCTTTGTCATTCCGTTGCAGGCCTACCTGATCGGCCTTGGTTTGATAAAGGATGCCTTTTTGCATTCCATCTGGGCGACCCTGGTTTCCTTTGCTTTGATTTTCATATTAGGCTCGATGGAATCGCTACGCATGACAGGAGTAATACTGGGAATGAATACGGGCATTGTGCTGCTGACCTTGATGCATTATTTGACGGTCTGCCACAAAATAAAGGTCACCCTATGGTTGAAGCATGCCGGACCGCAGAAAATTGGATAGTTTCGCAGAATAGGAATTTTTAAACGAACGTTTGTTTAAGGGGAATGCAAAAACCTTGTGTGCCTTGGCTGAAAAGTTTTTTTGTGGAAATTACCTTTTAAAAAGGGGTTTTCGCGATAGTTTTCAAAATAGGGGGGAGAGGCAGTGTTTTGGGGCTGAATCTCTCTTTTTTCTTTTTCAGGATAGGTATTTTTAAACGAACGTTTGATTAAATGTAGATCAGAATTCATGTGTGGCGGGGCGGAAAAGTATTTTGGAGAAAATAATTTTTAAAAAAGGGTTTTTGATATAATTCTACATGAATAAAGGCAACGTTTTAGCTGGTATGCTTCGAATCGTGATGAAAGTCGGAATTAAGTTTAGCAAGCAGTAACCTGAAAAAACTTACCACATACCTATTATTTCTTTTCCAAAACAAATCAGTATACAATAGAGGGCAAGGAATTCAATTTTGAGGTGGACATGTTGTCAGAAAAAAAGCAAACTCTCCTTCAGAAGGCGGAGGAATTTATCAAACAGTGCTATTCCGAACTTGAAAAGTCATCGGAAGAGCTTGCCCTGAGGCTAAAGGAAATAAAAGATGATATACAAATCAATGGAACGTACGAGCATACATATGAGGAATTGGAGCATGGGGCGAAAATGGCTTGGCGCAACAGCAATCGCTGTATTGGCCGGCTGTTTTGGAATGCGCTTCATGTAATCGATAGAAGGCTTTTGGACAACGAAGAGACAATAGCGAAAGCACTCCTTCATCATATCGATTTTGCCACAAATAAAGGGAAAATCAGGCCAACGATTACTATTTTCAGAGAGAGGAAGGAAGATAGGGAGATACGAATCTTGAACCACCAGTTGCTGAGGTATGCGGGCTATGAAACAGAGCACGGGACAATCGGCGACCCTGCCTCGATTGCTTTTACGAAGGTTTGCGAGGAGCTTGGCTGGGAGGGCGCGCGATCTCATTTTGATATTCTGCCCCTAGTGGTGCAGATTGATGGAGGCAATCCGAAGCTGTTTCCGATTCCAGGGGACATTGTGTTGGAAGTCCCGATTCAGCATCCGGAGCTTCCGCAGTTTCAAGATCTCCAGCTGAAATGGTATGGAACGCCTCTCATTTCCGATATGAGGCTTGAAATCGGGGGGATTCTCTATACGGCAGCTCCATTTAATGGCTGGTATATGGAAACGGAGATTGGTGCGCGGAATTTTGCGGATAAAAACCGATACAATATGATTCCAAAGGTCGCAAGCATCATGGGGCTCGATACGACCACGAATGCAACGCTATGGAAGGATAAGTCGCTGATCGAACTGAATGTAGCTGTCCTGCATTCCTTCAAGAACATGGGGGTCAGTATCGTTGACCATCATACTGCAGCGATGCAATTTCAGCATTTTGAACAGCAGGAAGCGAAGAGCTGCCGCCATGTAACCGGGGAATGGGCGTGGCTGATCCCGCCTGTTTCACCGGCTGCGACGCATATTTTCCACCATTCCTACGAGGACAGGATAGTTACTCCTAATTACTTTTATCAAGAGAAGCTCTATTAAAGGAGGATCAGGATGAAAATAATTGTGGCACCGGATTCCTTTAAAGGGTCCATGACAAGTGTGGAGGCAGGAAAGCAAATCAAGCGAGCCATTCTCGAGGTCATCCCGGATACGGAAATTGTCGAGCTTCCGATGGCAGACGGAGGGGAAGGAACGGTAGAAGCTGTTCTGCAGGCGATTAAAGGGGAAATGGTGCAGACACGTGTCCACGATCCAATTGGCCGGGAGATGCTTGCAAGCTTCGGATGGCTGCCGGAGAAGCAGGTGGCCGTCATCGAAACAGCTGCTGCGTCTGGACTGCCCTTGTTAATAGGAGACGAGCTAAATCCTCACGCAGCCTCCTCTTTTGGAACAGGGAAAATAATCGGACATGCGTTGGAAAAAGGAGCGAAAACGATCATTCTTGGCCTGGGAGGAAGCGCCACGGTGGATGGAGGCGTCGGGATTCTGCAGGCGCTTGGGATGAAGGTGTTCGATACAACGGGTAATGAGCTGGACCGAGTTGGCGGAGAGCTTTGGAAAATAGGGCGATTGGACTTGACGGGTATCGATGCGAGGTTGACAGTCGTGAAGCTGATTATTGCCTCTGATGTGACGAATCCGCTGCTCGGTTACGAGGGAGCCATTCGGATCTTTGGCCCGCAAAAGGGTGTGAAGGCTGAGGAACTTGAGTTGTTTGAGGCTGGAATGGCTAATTTCGCAAGAGTAGTAGAAGCGGCGACCGGGACGAGCAAGATGGCGGAGCTTCCGGGAAGTGGAGCAGCAGGGGGAATAGGTTTCCTGCTGAGGTCTGTTATGAATGTTGAATTCAAGAGCGGATTGGAACTTGTGCTGGAGCTTGCAAATTTCGAACAGCATCTGAATGGTACCGACCTGGTCATTACAGGGGAAGGCAAGATTGACGCGCAGTCGGCCTATGGAAAAGTGCCTGTTGGTATTGCGCGGATCGCTCTAGCCAATAGCATACCTGTCATCGCATTTGCGGGAATGGTGGAAGAGAGTGCGGAGAAACTGGTGCAGGAGGGAGTCACCCTCGCACTTCCGATTATTGATGGGCCGATGACTTTGGAAGAGGCGATGGCTGCTGGTCCGGAGCTTTTGTATAAAGCGGTAAAAAGTTTTCTGCAAATCTATCATCTAAGAAGCTAGCAAAGGGGCATCTAACGGGATGCTTCTTTTTTAATATTTCTCCCCAAAAATTTCTGATATAATAGGTAGTGGAATTAGAGGATTTAATGTCAGGAAAGAGAGTGAAATATATGGGTCGTAAATGGAACAATATCAAAGAGAAGAAAGCGGCGAAGGATGCCAACACTAGCCGTGTCTATTCGAAATTCGCTTTGGAGATCTACGTAGCGGCGAAGCAGGGCGAGCCGGATCCAGAGTCCAACATGGCGCTGAAATTCGTGCTTGAACGTGCGAAGACCTACAATGTACCGAAGAACATCATCGACCGAGCGATTGACAAAGCCAAGGGCGGCGGTGAGGAAAGCTATGACGAGCTTCGATACGAAGGTTTCGGTCCGAACGGCTCCATGATCATCGTGGATGCCTTGACAAACAACGTGAACCGTACAGCTTCCGAAGTGCGGGCAGCATTCGGGAAAAACGGCGGAAACATGGGCGTAAGTGGATCCGTATCCTACATGTTCGATAATACTGCAGTCTTCGGTATCGAAGGAAAAACTGAAGATGACATCATGGAGATCCTGATGGAAGCGGACCTTGATGCACGTGACATCTTTGAAGAGGAAGAGTCTGTCATCATCTATGCCGAGCCGGACCAATTCCATGCCATCCAGGCAGCACTCAAGGAAGCTGGAATCACGGAATTCACCGTAGCGGAATTGACAATGCTTGCCCAGAATGAAGTGGAAATTCCGGAAGATTCCGTTGCACAATTTGAAAAGTTGATTGATGCATTGGAAGACTTGGAGGATGTTCAACGAGTTTATCATAATGTGGATTTAGGGGAATAATGAAAAACGAGTATGTAACCGTTAGAGGTTCATACTCGTTTTTTATGTAATTCATACATTCCTAGATAGCTTCAGCGCAATTTTTTCGAGTCTGGTATCCTGCTCTGTAAGTTTCAATTTTTCCAGAACCGCCATCATAAATTCATAATGGGCATACCCTTTACTGGTAATGATTTTGTTGTTTACATATACATCTGAGTCCATATACGTTCCTTCGGCAAAATAAGAGGAAAATAAGTCTTTGACATGCGGCATGGTGGTGTAGTTTCCAACAATCAAACCTGAAGCTCCTAGTAGAACAGCAGATGCACAGCTCGCAGCAATCAAGCCGTTAAAGTTTTCAAGAAAGTTGTGTAGATCTCGGTTTTCTGCTAAAGATGGAGTAATTTCCCCGCCTGGAATTAAGATCATCCGGTATTTATTTGAATCTGCAGCAGAAAACGATGACGCTGCATGAACATCCAGACCTCCGTCCGTTGAAACAGGTAATCCATCATGTGTTAGTGTCTCCATCTCCCATCCATTATCTTTTAGAAACTTCTGCAGTAATGTCACCTGCCAGATTGCACAGTTTTCAAATAGAACACATGCGAACTTTCCCATCTAATCTCCGCCTTTGTCAGTAAGATATTTCTAATTCTACAGTATTATTTTGGAAATAAAAGACTGAACTAATAGTGGAATTATTGGTATACTTGATTTATAGAGATTAAAATTAAGCCTATTCTGTATACTTTATAGCTTTGGATAGGAATTGCACAAGTGACGTTTCCTGTAGATTTCCGCTCCGGAAACAAGATTCACTGGGAGTCTTGTGTGCTCCGCTAGCCTGCTTTTCTTTTACTAATTCTTTTATTTACTAAAAGAACAAAATTAAAATACTAAGACGGCCAGGCCCAAATATTTTTTTCTACAAACCGAGGTGAATATCTGTGAAGCTGAATGAGGATTCCCAATACATCAGGGCAGTCAATCTTAAGAGAGACCATATATCCGACTATGATTCCTTTCCACTTAATCTTCCTCTCATCCGGAATTTCGAAGAGTTGAAATTTCATCCTAATGTCACATACATTATTGGTGAAAACGGCATGGGGAAATCCACCTTACTCGAGGGAATTGCCATCTCTTTTGGATTTAATCCGGAAGGAGGCACACTGAATTTTAATTTTTCAAGCTATGACTCCCATTCGGATTTGAATGACTATCTTCGTTTAATAAAAGGGGTAAATAGAGCCAGGCATCATTTTTTCTTTAGGGCCGAAACTTTTTATAATGTAGCAACCAACATAGATGAATTGGATAAAGAGCCGTCTGGGGGCCGCAGAATTATTGATTCATTTGGCGGGAAGTCATTGCATGAACAATCACATGGGGAATCGTTTTTTGCAGCATTTATGGAGCGATTTCAAGGTAATGGTATATATATCCTGGATGAGCCTGAAGCAGCTTTGTCTCCGCTAAGGCAGATGTCCATGCTCGCCAGAATAAATGAGCTTGTGAATCAAGGCTCGCAATTTATCATTTCTACGCATTCACCTATTATCATGGCCTATCCACATGCGTCTATTTTTGAAATCACAGAAGATGGCATGCACGAATCATTATTGGAGGACACAAATCACTATTCGGTTATGAAACAGTTTTTTGAAAATAAGGATCGGTTACTATATCATCTATTTCAATAATCTACAGACACAATGGCAGGGTCCGAACCTGGAAAAGTAAACAAAAAAGAGCAGCCCCATAGTCCGGTCAAAAATGACCGATTCTTGGGGCAGGCTCTTTTTTACTAGATTAATTAAGTCGCAGCCTTCTGCAATTTATGAAGGAACGTCAAAGATTTCCCTGTTCCAATTGCAACAGATTCCAAAGGATTAGGAGCTATATAAACAGGAACGACAATCTCGTTGCTCAACCATTCCTGCATGCCATTCAGCAATGCCCCGCCACCAGTGATGATGACACCTCTGTCAACGATGTCCCCACTCAGTTCCGGTGGGCAATCCTCTAATGTGGCACGGATTGCTTCAAGAATGTGCAGCAGAGATTCTCTGATGGATTTTTGAATTTCAGTAGAATGCAATTCAATTGTTTTCGGTAAACCTGTAACAAGATCACGGCCGCGGATTTCCATTGACAATTCTTCGTGCTCGACTAATGCATAGCCGATTGTCATCTTGATCTGCTCAGCTGTACGTTCCCCGATTAGAAGGTTGTAGTTCTTGCGCACGTGATGAACGATATCCTCGTCAAACTGGTCTCCGCCAACACGGATGGAGTTACAGGAAACAACGCCACCATAGGAGATGATCGCCACTTCAGTTGTTCCACCGCCGATGTCGACAACCACGTTTGCCACTGGCTCGTCTACAGGGAGATCGGCCCCGATTGCAGCTGCTACCGGCTCTTCAATCAGATGAACATGCTTCGCGCCGCAATTTTTCACGGCATCCTGGATCGCTCTGCGTTCCACTGATGTTGAACCGGATGGTGTACAAACTACCACACTTGGTTTACGGATGGAGAAGCCCATCGCTTTTCCTGCTTGTTTCATGATTTGTTTAAGCATGCTGGTGGTGATGTCAAAATCTGCGATAACACCATCTTTTAAAGGTCGAACGGCAACGATTCTGCCAGGAGTTTTACCAATCATATTCTTTGCTTCTGTTCCTACTGCAAGAACAGCCTTAGTTTCTAAATCAATTGCCACTACGGACGGTTCATTGAACACGATCCCTTTAGTTTTACTGTATACCAGCGTATTCGCTGTACCTAAGTCAATACCAATTTCCGTTGTTGAAAACATAGTCACTTCACCCAATCATTCTTTTAGTTTAGGTCTCTTATATACGTTCTAAGAATTATGTCGTTTTGTGGGGGTAAAAGTAATAGAATAATATGGTAATCTACTTCTTGTAAAAATAAAGAAGAATACTAGTCTTTTCTATTTACTTGATTTTTCCACTCCTTCCACCTAGATGTATACCCTTTAGTGGGAAATATAGTCATTTTATGGTATATTGGAGAAAAACCAGCGGGGAATCGTGCCTATGTCTTTTAAAAGAAAAATAGAGGAAAGTACCGAGGAAGAGTTCTTTTCCTTGGATCGAATAATCACCTACTTCTTAATAGCCTGTACACTAATCATTGGGGTATTAACCTTCCTACTTTTCCATGATGGAATTTCTGTAAATAAGGAAAAAAGGATCAGTGAATACATCTCCACTTCGGATAGGCTTCTGAAGGAAACGAAACTGCTTACTGAACCTTTAATGCTGTATGCGAACGGGGAGAATAACAGTTTTACGTTAGTGGATGAGGACCTGGAATCCCTAAAACAAAGAATGGCAGAAGGCAAAGGGCTGGATGCACCCCGGGAGTTTCTTGAACATAAGGACACGATGAATGCCATATTGGCAGAAAGGTATGCAGCCTTTTACGGCTATTCTCTTGGAAACCGTTCCCGTACGGCTGCAGAAGCGAAGTTTGCGGGAATTGATCTGTTGATGGAAGAAGAGAAAAACAATTTGATAGCAGCAATGGATCAAGCGAAAATCAACTATGAGCTATTAGAGGATGGAACCATCCGTTTTTATTTTAAATCTTATTGATTGCACACAATGCGTCTTTCGCGTTGTGTGCTTTTGTTTCCTTGAAACATTGTAAAGAAGCTTGTACACACGTTAGTTGTTTTATTTTCAAATGGCAGGGGTAGATATACGGTATAAAGCTTAGGAGGCGATATTCATGGGAAAATTATTTCGGAGAGTATTCATTGCAGTGTTGCCGATTTTGGCAAAGGAAGGCTATAAATATTTCAAAGAAAGAAAAAAGACTCCAAGAACGCAATAACCGATACTCGGATTTGGAATCTGGAGGGAAATGATGATGGATAAGTATCTATATTATGTAACGATGGAAACTGGTAAGATACACCGTGAACCATTCGATGACCAGGTTAAATATTATGAGGTGCTGGCAACAAATGAAGAGATAAGGGAACTTGAAGTACTGTTCGACGAACTGAACGGTTCTGAATACAGCTTTGATGGATTTAAAGCCCCGTTGAATGAAAAAAGCACCCAGGAGCACCGGGACAAGCAGCAGCTCATTTTGGACAAAATCTTTGTATCCATCTATGAACTGGGTACGGAAATGACCAAAGAGGAAATTAAGACGATGAACGGATTGAACCAGCGGGTGTAAGGAGCACGCTGGTTTTTCCTTTTGATTGGAAGGCTAATGCTTGCTGCAGCTTTTATGGGGGTACATAAGAAAATGGGTAGGTTTAGACCAGTTAAATGCATAATCTGGAATATTTCACTTGTATAAATGGCCTATTTTTCATACTGGCAAGTGGTTTCCGTTGAAAGTGGATGGGGACCGCGATAGACTATTGTAAAAACGATGTGTTAGGAGTATTCCTATGAATAAGCAAAAACCAATCAATATGTATCCTGCTGTTGCAGTGATAATTTTCGATAAACAAAAAAGAATACTGCTTCAAAAAAGAGCGGATGTCGGGCTATGGACCATCCCTGCCGGACATGTGATGCCTGGTGAAACGGTCGAGGAGGCAGCAGTGCGCGAGGTCTATGAGGACACCGGGTTGATTGTCGATCCGCACCGTCTGATCGGGGTATATTCCGATCCCGAATCCCAGACATTCGAATACCCGGATGGAAGATTGGTGCAGTTTGTCACCTCCTACTTCGAAGCCGAGATAACAGGTGGAACAACAGAAAAGAAGAACAAAGCACTAATCGAAATCGACTACTTTGCCCCAAACAGACTGCCGCACGACCTCCTGCCCATGCACCCGAGATGGCTTGTTGACGCATTCTCCGACCGAAGAGCAGCATTTGTGCGGTAAACGGACCTCATGGGCATGCGGTGAAAAAGGGGTTTCGACATAAATGAAAAAATCCCTGCCGGGGTCTGGCCCCTGGCAGGGATTTTTTTCACTAATTAAACGAACAATCTATCATTAATGCACATTTGTCAGGAATGTCAGGAAGAACAGCGCCGCGATTACATAGAGCGGTGCGGATACTTCTTTTGCTTTGCCGAGTGCAAGTTTAACCAGCGGGTAGGCAATGAATCCAAATGCGATTCCGTCAGCGATACTGTAAGAGAATGGAATCATTACAATTACAAGGAATGCCGGGAATCCTTCTGAAAGATCTTGGAAGTCGATCTGTTTGACGCTTTGCAGCATCAGAACCCCGATGATGATCAGAATTGGGGCAATCGCGCTTCCAGGGATGATCTTGATGAAAGGAATCGCAAAAATGGAAAGCAAAAATAAGCTTCCTGTCACAATGGCTGTCACACCAGTTCGTCCTCCTGCAGCAATACCGGCAGCACTTTCCACTGTGGAAACAGTTGGACTTGTGCCGAATAGTCCGCTCGTAAGAACGGAAATCCCGTTTGCCTGGAAGGAACGCTTGAATTTTTCCGGACGCTTGATCATACTCAGGTGACCATTTATCAGCCCGATGTTCTCAAATAAGAGAACCATCGTTAAAGAGAAGACAGCTACTAAAAACGTAAACTCTCCAATCTTTGCAAATGAAACGGCACCGAATAAGGAAGCATAGCTATCCAATGGCAATGCATTTCCACCTACATCGGAAAAGCTTACCACTCCTAAAGCTGCAGCAATACCTGTACCGACAATCATACTGATCAGAAAGTTGGCAGGAACATTGCGCATGAACAGAATAACAGCAAGGATGACAGAAAGGATGGTTGCGATCACATAAGGACTCGACACATCACCAAGTGCCAATAGCGAATTATCGCCTTTTGTCACAAGGCCGCCTTTTTCCAACCCGATCAAGGTTAAAAACAAGCCCAAGCCGACTGTTATTGCATGCTTTAAAGAGTTTGGAATTGCTTCTAGCAGTAATTGAGAAAGCTTCGTAAACGAAATCACGGTCACGATCACCCCAGAAATCACTACTACACCCAACGCCTCCTGCCAGGATAATCCCATGGAATGAACCAATGTATATGTGAACATCGCGTTGATTCCCATACCTGGAACAAGGATGATCGGGGCATTTGCCCAGAATCCCATCAGCCAGCAACCCACTACACAAGTAAGGATGGTGGCAATGATTCCAGCTTCAATTGGGATTCCTGCTTCTGCAAGAATCGTTCCGTTGACAGCAATAATGTACACAATGGTAAAGAATGATATCATACCTGCCATCATTTCACGCTTTAACGTGGTTTCATGGCCAGGCAAATCAAAAGAAGACTTTATCCATTGAAGCATAGTAAAACACCTTATTCAGTTTCCCTCTCCCACCCGGTCTCGCAGGACCCACAAACTAGTATTATAAGTCTATAAGAAGAAAACGACAATAGTAAAATTCGAAAACATTATGTTGGAATGTTCAGAAAACATTCACAATCAAATTGAAAATCTTCGGGTATACTATAAGTAACGCAAAGGAAAAGGGTGATGGGATGGACTTTTTTCGATTGACGGAAGAAAAGATACGCAAGGCCTATGAAGACGGCGAATTTGAGAACTTGCCCGGTTACGGAAAACCACTGGAGCTGGAGGACTTATCCCATGTTCCGCCTGAAATGCGCATGGCGTATAAAATGATGAAAAATTCAGGCATGATGGAGGAAGAGCAGCTGCGTAGCGAGATGGAGTACTTGGAGGACCTGATAAAAGGAGCCCACGATGACCTTGAAGAGGAGCGTCTGACGAGAAGGCTCAACGAAAAGCAGTTCCGGCTCAATCAGCTTATCCAAAAGAAAAAGAAGGAAAACAATTCGGCAGTGTTCAAGAATTACCAGAACCGGATTGATGAACGTTTCAAGTAAGGGCCTGATGCATGACGTATCAGGTTTTTTTTCTTTCTCCATTCATTTCAGCAAAATTACAATCATTACGTTTTTAATTCTCATCAAATTCTCATGCCGTGAGGAAGGAATTTTAGGTACTATTAATATATAGGAGTTTTGCGATTGATTTTTAAGGTAATAGACTACACTGTAAGCAAGGTGCCACTTATACTTGGAGGTGGAGAGATGTGTAAAGTACTTATAATAGAAGATGAAAAGAATCTGGCGCGCTTTATTGAGCTGGAACTACAATATGAAGGCTTCACGATCGCCACTGCGTATGATGGAAGAGCGGGCCTTGACTTAGCGATAAATGAGGAATGGGATGTCATTCTCTTGGACCTGATGCTGCCGGGCTTGAGCGGGATGGAAGTGTGCCGCAGGATCCGGGCGGCAAAAGATACGCCGATCATCATGCTCACAGCAAGGGATAGTGTGATGGACAAGGTATCGGGCCTTGATAGTGGGGCCGATGATTATATGTCCAAGCCATTTGCCATCGAGGAGCTGCTTGCGAGAATACGTGCCCTGTTGCGTAGGCTCGAAGGAAAGAAATCGGCATCCATTACGAAAAACCTGACCTTTCAGGAGCTGGAAGTGGATCTTGATGCCAGAACCGTACACCGGGATAAGAAATTGATCGAGCTGACGAAAAGGGAGTTCGATCTATTGGTCGTTTTCATGACCAATATCAATCGGGTCCTGACCAGGGAGCTTCTCCTTGAAAAAGTATGGGAACTCGGAACCTATGCAGAAACGAATGTGGTGGATGTGTATGTGCGATACCTAAGGAACAAGATTGATAAGCCGGGCGGAGAAAGCTATATCCAGACGGTGCGCGGGACGGGTTATGTGATGAGAAAATGACGAAAATAACCAACTTCTTTTATCAGCTGCCGATCCGATGGAAAATTACCCTCTGGTCGTCTTTAGTGCTGTTCATCTTATTTGTAACCTATAATTCCATTCAATACTATGTGATGAGAACGTGGATGATCGACCAGGAGGAGCGGAATATCCAGGACAAGATGAATGAAGTCCAAGCCTACCTGGCAGACAAGCCTTTTCTGGTCGACCGCACAGAAATCATATATAGCAGCGGTTTTTTGGAAAAAGTAAATGAAGCCAATGAGCTTATCCGAATAATAGACCGGGAAGGAAACCTTGTTCTTGCAGTAGCGACCAATCTTCCGCAAGAGCTGCTCGTGACTCCGGTGGACAGCGATAATCTCGAGCATGTGAAGGTAAACGGAAAGCATTATCTCATTCACCGCCAGCCGGTCATTACAAACGGTTTTATCGGATACATAGAAATTATCAGGGACCTGAAAAACTACGAACGGCTAAGGAAACTCATTTTCCTTGTTACCTGGTCAGCGGGAGCCGGGGCAATTCTTCTTAGTGGTGTAGGTGGAATGCTTATTGCACGAAAGCTCCTTAAACCGATTGCGGCGCTGACGGATACGATGAAGCGGATCAAAAAGCGAGGATTCAAGGAGCGTGTTCCTCAGGATAGCAACGAAAAGGATGAGATTGCCGACATCTCCAATATGTTCAACGAAATGATGACAGATGTAGAAACATCCTTTCAAAAGCAGAAGCAATTTGTGGAGGATGCATCCCACGAGCTGAGAACGCCGATATCCATCCTCGAAGGTCACCTGTCCATGCTCAACCGATGGGGTAAAAATGACCCTGATGTACTGGAAGAATCCCTGAAAGCCTCCCAGCAAGAGGTGGAGCGCCTGAAAATGCTCGTATTTGAATTGCTGGAGCTGACAAGACTGGAGTCCGACCGATTCGAGATCGGCGATGATGTCATAAATCCAGTCCCTGTTATAGAAGAGCTGATTAAGAAATTCACCCTGCTGCATCCGGAGTTTTCATTTACATTTGAAAACAGATTAAAAGAGGATATATCGATTCAAATGGCCGATCGCCACTTTGAACAGCTTTTGATCATCCTCCTGGACAATGCCGTGAAGTATTCCAAGGAATCCACTAAGGTGGAAATTATAGCTGAGAAAAAAGCAGACAAGTTTACCTGCCACATCAAGGACTATGGCATCGGCATCCCGAAGGAAGACCTGAAAAAAATATTTAACCGCTTCTACCGCGTGGATAAGGCGCGAAGCAGGGAAAAAGGTGGACAAGGGTTGGGACTTTCAATCGCCAAGCGCATTGTCCACAACTATAATGGTTTGATTGAAGCTGACAGTAAAGAAGGGGAATGGACCGACATTCAACTGCAATTTGATATAGAAAAACTTCCATCTTAAATTTCTCATCAAAATCTAATTTTTCTTTAAGATTGTTTTCATCACAATACGGTTAAATATAAGTATAGAATATTTCATTGATGAATTTGGAAAAAACAAGATGAGGTGAAAATGAAATGGGATATTACGATGAACATGTGAACCAGTCACGTTCGAGAAAGGATAGATCCTTCGGTAAAGTGATGATTGCTTCCGTTTCAGGAGGGATTGTCGGAGCACTTGGGGTAGTCTCCATGCTGCCGGTCCTGATGGATTGGGGATTATATATCGATAATGAAACACAGGGCCAAGAAACGCCTCCAACAGTAGAAACGAGCACTGCAAACATACAGACGGAGCAGGTTGACTTCAAACAGATACAAACAAATGTAACAACTTCGGTTGAAAGAGTTTCTGACGCCGTAGTTGGGGTAGTAAATATACAAGAAGGAAGAAATTCACTATTCGATCCAAGACCTTCCCAATCTTCCCAGGAAGCGGGAACAGGCTCAGGGGTCGTATATAAGAAAGAGAACGGTAAAGCATACATCGTCACAAACGCCCACGTAATAGACGGAGCTTCCAAAGTGGAGGTCAGCATGGCTGACGGCAGCAGAGTCGAAGCAACTGTAGTAGGAAGTGATGCACTGACAGATCTTGCCGTACTCACCGTGGATGGATCAAAAGTCAGCAAGGTTGCAACCTTCGGAAGTTCAGAATCCATCACTTTGGGTGAACCGGTCATCGCAATCGGTAATCCGCTTGGACTTGAATTCTTCGGATCAGTGACGCAGGGCATCATCAGTGGAAAAGAACGGATCATCCCCGTTGACATAAATCAAGACGGACAGCCGGATTGGGAAGCGGATGTCATCCAGACCGATGCAGCCATCAATCCTGGCAACAGTGGCGGAGCATTGATCAATCTGCGAGGAGAAGTCATCGGAATCAACTCGATGAAAATCGCCCAGTCCGAGATTGAAGGCCTAGGCTTTGCAATCCCGATTTCAGCAGTAAAACCAATCATTGAAGATCTGGAGCAGCATGCAGAGGTGCAACGGCCATTTATGGGTGTCGGTCTTGCCTCCCTATCTGATGTCCCACTGGAACAGCAGCGCACAACACTGAAGCTTCCGGAAGAAGTTGAAAACGGAATAGTAGTGACTGGTGTGGAGAAAATGTCACCGGCCGAAAAGGCGGGAATCAAGGAATATGATGTCATCGTAAAACTGGATGGACAGGAGATCAAGGATGCATTAGGGCTTCGCAAATTCCTGTACAATGAAAAGCAAATTGGAGACAAAGTGAAAGTGTCGTTCTATCGAAATGGTCAATTGCAGGAAGCTGAAATGACGTTAGTAAAACAAATGTTTTAAATTCGACGAATAGAGGCGATCTAAACTATGCAAAAAACGACTGGCAAAGAGAAAAAAGGTATCGATGTTCGCAAAATAGTGGAAAAATACAAGAAAAAAGGCATCAATGTGGAAGTATGCAAGCCAAGGCTTGACCTGATAAAAGGGTTAAGCCCCCAATAAAACACAGTAATTTATGTTTCCTCCCCCCTTAACATAAATGAAAAAATCGCTACAACCTCCTTTCCGTAAGGAGGTTGTAGCGATTTTGTTTTACCTAAAAAGTTTCTTATTTGGTGATAAGTTGATCTACCATGATTTTTTGATATATATGAATAATTTCCTCATCATCTAAGCTAAGTAGGTTCTGACGCAGGTGACCTTTATCCATTAGCGTTTGCTCTACACTTTCACGTTCCATATCGGTTAAGAAATATCTCTTTGCTACTAGCATGTTCAGCACCTCGTTTTATTTTTTTTAGTATTTTCTATAGTAATTCCCAGTTTGCTAGATTTATATACCTAAAAAAACTATTTTTCTAATAAAATTTTTGTTTTTTATAGATTGGATGTGTCAAGTCGGGATCATAGAGCTAAACAGAGCAAATACTCGAAGGGGGTGATATGCTCCAAAAACCGGAATCTATCCACTTTGACGTCTAATTTATCCAAAATCGTCGTTAATCTATCCGAAATCAATAATTTTCTATCCGGAACCTCTGTTATTCTATCCAAAACGTATCTCATTCTATCCACTTTACAAAAATAAAAAAGCTTCCTCCATTTCAGCAAAGAGCAGCACATTCCCGCTGAAACCTGAGAAAGCCATGTAACAACACATCATTCTTTTTCAAGAAACTCAAACAAAAACGATTGCCCATCCCGGTAAAACCTTGGATCATAGATGCCGAGTCGCTCCTCATCATCCACAATCACAACAAACGGAGACCACTCATACAGTGTTTTCGCTTCCGGCACTTCGGCAAACAAAGCTTCGAGGTCTGCATCTTCTGCAGATTCCAAGGAATATTGCAAGGTCGGCTTTGTGAACAGGCTGTCGTCGAAGATCATGACGGTATTATCAATTTTACCTATCACTGAATAATGCCATGGGATGAAACTCGCTGAAAGCGCAACCTGATCGTATTTATCCTCATAGCTTTTATAGAGGAGATAGCCCTGGAATGTCTGGATAGTGACATGGAAAAGAATGAGCAGCCACACCATTCGATAAAGATGGTGGCGCTCCTTTTTCCAAAAGCGACGTGCCAAGAATCCGACTGCGATAATGAACCAGATCATAAAATCCACGATCGATATGGTTCCAAACGTTATCCGCATCGAGGAAAATGGCTCAAGATAACCGGTTCCCCATGCGTTGAATAAATCACTCGTATTATGTATGAAAACTGCGATAAGCGGGACCCATAAAAAGCGCCAATCCCGTCTCTTTAAAATCAGCATGCTCAGCAAAAAAAGCAGAAGCGCCCATACCGGGACCATGAACAGGGAGTGCGTGATGCCACGGTGCCACATCTGGTACATGCCCTCTGTGTCCCAGAGCTGTGAGATCACATCGCTGTCAGGAATCTGACTGCCGATAATGGAAGAGGCGAACAACGCTATTTTTGTTTTTCTATCATCTTCTCGTTTATCCACGGCTCCATAGATCGTCATTCCAAAGAGCGTGTGTGTAATTGTATCCAAATTAATCCCCCTTATAAGAAAAGCAAAGTCGGTCCGTTTTCGCCGAACAAAGCTTGACGTTAAAGCAAATTGCCTATTCTAACAGTTTACCTTAAAAAGGGAGTGCAAACAAAAAAACAACCTGTAAATAGGTTGTCCTGAAAAGTTGCTTAATCATCTTTGTGAAGATTATCATCCAAGTCATCCTTATCACGCAATTCTGGAGGTAGAGGATCAATTTCGATGGAATCTTTTTTGTTCAATCCGCTTCTAACTGAATAAATGAATACACCCATTAATAAGAAAAGTAGAATGGTCAATCCAATCGTAGTACCATAATAGCCAAGCATCGCTATCCCTCCTCTGTAAACATATATGCAGGAGGTGGTGGGTTCATTACATCGGTAAGGAAAAGTTTGTCCAAGTTGTTATTATAAGAAGGGAGGGGAAAAACATGCCAGTCATCAAACATCAAATCTTTATCAAAGCGCCGATCGAAGACTGCTTTGATTTGGCGCGAAACGTGGATGTACATACGAAAACAACAGGGAAAACAAAAGAAAGGGCGGTATCTGGGGTAACAACAGGGCTGTTGGAAGAAGGGGACACGGTGACATGGGAGGCGGTGCATTTTGGAGTGAGGCAGAAACTGACTGCTCGAATTAATAAAATGCGCAGACCGCATCATTTTGTAGACGTCATGGTGAGAGGTGCATTTCATTCCTTTACTCATACACATACTTTCGTTGAAACGGAGGGTGGAACCGTGATGAGTGACCGCTTTGAGTACAAGGCTCCTTTGGGACCATTGGGAAGAATGGCTGATTTTCTTTTCCTTGAAACATATATGCAAAAATTTATTGAAGAACGGGCGCATGCATTGAAAGTCATTGCTGAACAAAAATAAAAGCCAAAGCACAAGAAACATTATTTCTAGTGCTTTGGCTTTTCGATTATTTGTTTTTGCGAAGATTTCCAAGCTCTTCGGCAATGGCCTGCATTTCATTTGGGCTGAAGGAAGGCTTTCTCATGACAAGGTCATAGATATCCTTTAGCTCTTCGTACATTTCTTCGTCAAAGTGGGAGGGCTTGATGGCGCCAAGGTTCAGCACCTTCAGTTTTCCTTTGATTGCTTCGATCATATATTCCACGTTTTCGGTGGACTTTTCTGTTAGATTCATTCGGAACATTCCTTTCGAACAAGCTCGACTTTTGTTTATTTTAGCACGAAAATCAAAATAAAAGTACCATTCTACATAGAAGAGGGTATATCAAATGTAAGTCCAACTTTAGATTATTCGAGGAAACGGGTAAACATGTATATAATGAAAATAAGAAATGATGGAAAGGGGTTAGGCTTTTGGTACGTGTATTGTTTGTTTGTCTTGGTAATATCTGCCGTTCTCCGATGGCGGAAGCGGTATTTAAACAACTGGTGGAAAATGTTGGACTGCAAGACAGGGTGGAAGTCGATTCTGCAGGAACGGGAGATTGGCATATCGGTCACCCTCCTCATGAAGGAACCCGAAAGTTGTTGGATGAGAAAAAAATCAGCTATCAAGGGATGGAGGCAAGGCAGGTCGTGAAAGAGGACTTGTCGAATTATGATTATATCATTGCCATGGATTCAGAGAACCTTGGAAATATAAGGAAAATGGCTGGGTATGACAAAACCGGTTTTATCGGAAGGCTCTTGGATTTTGTCCCTGCAAGCAAGATAAACGATGTGCCGGACCCTTATTTCACCGGGAACTTCGATGAGGTGTATAGTTTGGTCACAGAAGGCTGCGAGAACCTGCTTAACAAGATCAAAGAAGAGAATTTCCAATAGAAAAAGGAGTGGATAGGGATGGAGAAGAGAAATAAAATGTTGGAAGGAATGCTGATTGGGGCCTTGGTCGGGGCTGCGATTTCATTGCTCGATAAAGAAACAAGAACGAATTTCATACATAATGGCAAACAGGTTGGTGGAAAATTAAAGTATGTTGTCCAGCATCCTCAGGAGATAGCGGATTCTGTGCGTCAGCAGATTGAATCTGTTAAAACCGCTGTGGATGATGTTACAGAAGACCTGGAATATTTAAGAACGAAGGTAAATCAACTGAAAGAAACAACTCCTCAGGTATTAGAGATTGTGAAGGATACAAAGGAAGTTATTTCAAAACACCTGGATTCCAATAAAGGGAAATAAAAAACTTGTCCTAGAACATGGCAGGCGTCAATAGAATAAAGAGTAAATGATAAGTGCTGGAGGAAAAAGGATGGAAATCATCATGTTTTTTAAGCATCTATTGCACCGTTTTGAGCGCGATGAGGTATTGGGAAGAGCTGCAGAGTTGGCTTATTTTTTCCTATTGTCCTTATTTCCCTTTCTTATTTTTCTGCTTACATTGATTGCCTATGTCCCTGTTTCCCAGGAGGATGTTTTAGGTGTCATCAGACAATACGCGCCTGGTGATACGATGCATATCATTGAAACCAACGTATTAAGGATATTGAGTGAGCAGCGCGGCGAATTGCTTTCTTTCGGTATCATCGCGACCATCTGGTTTGCCTCCAATGGAATCAATGCAATTGTCCGTGCATTCAATCGGGCCTATGATGTATATGAAAACAGGTCCTTTTTCATGGCCCGGGGAGTGGCAATCCTTTTGACGCTTGCCATGGTCTTTGTCATTATTGTGGCATTGCTGCTACCTGTTTTCGGAAGGGAAATCGGCTTGTTCATTTTCTCCTCCTATGGGCTGTCGGATGAATTTCTGGATATCTGGAATGCGATTCGCTGGGGCGTCAGCTTTGTCATCCTGTTTTTCGTGTTCAGTTGCCTATACCTGGCCGCGCCGAACATTCGGCTCCGCATACGGGACATTCTTGCGGGATCGCTCTTTGCAACAGTTGGCTGGATAACGGTTTCTTCCCTGTTTTCGTACTATGTGAGCAACTTCGGAAACTACACAGCCATGTACGGAAGCTTGGGAGGGATCATTGTGCTACTCGTCTGGTTCTATTTATCAGGCCTCATGATCATCATCGGGGGAGAGATAAATGCCATCATCCTGCAGTCTGAAAAGAACTATGTTTCGTAAAAATTCCCAGTGGATTTTGGGCGGATGTTGGAGATGCTATAAATGAAAGATACTTCAACATTATGGAGGGATTTTTCATGGCAAAGCACACGAAAAAAGATGGCGGTACAAAACAAAACGCGAAGCACAAGCCGAAAAACAAGACATCAGGCAGTGCAAACGGGCAGAACGGTTATCACTAACCGACCCGGATAATCAATCATCTTTACACAAAAAAGCAGTGGCCCCAAACCGGGATTCCACTGCTTTTCCTTTTATCTTAAGGCACTTTTCGTAAATAGTGGTGTTTTTAACTTTAGGGCTGGGCTAAAGATAAGGTGTCAACATTAAACATCCTGTTGGTCTCCGTTTCAGGTGTTCGCTTATCCAGGGCGGCCTCGGGAGCCTCCCTTGACACGCTGCTCCCGCAGGAGTCTCACACCTTGCACTCCAACCAACAGGGGTGAATTATAGTGTGAAATTTGCCTTCCTAATGTTTGGAAAATTGGAGTATGTCTTAATTTCAATTCAGTAAAGCAAACAATGTTTAAAAACTGAGTTGATTGTAGAGGAGGACACTTGACTCCTGCGGGAGGGTAGATGGCATGGGAGACCCCACAGGCGAAGCCGAGGAGGCTCCCATCCGTCCCCGGGGAATCTTGTGTCCCTCGCTGCAATCAACGGCTACATTTGATACTTACATTTAATCTATATAGCAACAATGAATGCGACACAGCCTATCTTAATAACCGCAAACCATTCAGTATTACCAAAATCGTGCTTCCTTCATGGCCGATCACTCCGAATGGCAGATCGATCGCTTGAAAGAAATTGGAGCAGATCAGGAGCATGATGACCGTGATGGAAAATATGACGTTCTGCTTAATGATCCGATTCATGCGTTTGGAAAGCTCGATGGCCTCAGAAATTTTCAACAAGTCGTTTTTCATGAGGACGACATCCGCCGTTTCCAACGCGACATCCGTTCCTTCTCCCATGGCAATTCCGACATTTGCAGTCGCGAGAGCGGGAGCATCATTGATGCCATCCCCAACCATGGCCACCGAACTGTACTCGCCTTTCAGTTCCTTGACTGATTCCACCTTTTTCTCCGGAAGGCATTCGGCAATGTACCTCTCAATGGCAGCTTCCCCGGCAATCGCTGCGGCAGTACTGCGGCTGTCTCCTGTCAGCATGATCGCCTGGACGTCGAGTGCTTTCAGTCGTTTAATCGCTTCGACGGTTTCTTTTCGAATAACGTCCTTCAGTGCGATTAAACCTACAATGCCGTTTTCGTCTTTTACATAGACAACGGTTTTTCCTTCACGTGCGAGAGCCTCTGCAGCACCATTTGAAAAAGAAAGTGCGGCATCCTTACCGACAAATTCGGCCTTTCCGACCATCCATTTTTTCTGATGGATCGTTCCGGTTACACCCCATCCAGCCTTATCGTCCAACTGCTCCGGACGTTGCAATGGCTGCTCGCTGTTCTTTCTGGCATAAGCGGTAATGGCCTGGGCAAGAGGGTGGTTGGAATAGCTTTCTATCGACCCGACGGAGAAGAGGAAGTCCATCTTGTCGATATCCTCCCGTACTATTACGTCCGTCACTTCTGGCTTTCCTTTTGTCAGCGTTCCAGTTTTATCAAATGCTATAGCCTGTAAGTGCGAAAGATTCTCCAAGTGGACCCCACCCTTGAAAAGGATCCCTTTTCTCGCACCATTCGAGATGGCAGATAAGGTCGCCGGCATGATGGAAGCAACCAGCGCACAAGGAGATGCGACTACAAGCAATATCATGGCACGGTAGAAGGTTTCGTTCCAGCTCCATCCGAGCAGGAAATGCGGAAGGATCATCATCAGCCCCACAACAAGCAGGACGATCTTCACGTATGGTCCTTCAAAACGCTCCATAAACTGCTGGGAAGGGGACTTTTCACTTTGGGCATTCTGAACAAGGTTGATGATTTTCTGAAACAGGGTTTCACTTGCCGGCTTTGTCACCTCAAGAACGATGGAGCCATTCACATTCATCGTTCCGGCGTAGACAGTGTCTCCTTTTTGCTTTTCAAGCGGGATGGATTCGCCGGTAATTGCCGCTTCATCAATAGCAGACTCGCCGCTGACAATCTGTCCGTCGGAGGGTATGCGTTCACCTGGTTTGACCAACAGGTGGTCGCCGATTTCCACCTTTGAGATATGGATGCGTTCTTCCGAGTCACCTTGGATTCGGACCGCTTCCTCAGGCTGGATTCCCATGAGTGCGGAAATTTCCTTTTGGCTTCGGTTCATGGTATAGGTCTCAAGTGCACCACTTAGTGCGAAAATAAATATCAGAATGGCGCCTTCCATCCAGTATCCGATGATCGCGGCACCGATTGCTGCAATGATCATGAGCATTTCCACATTCAGCTCTTTTTCCGCTATCGTATCCTCAAGCCCCTCTTTTGCTTTAAAATAACCGCCGATTAAATAGGCGAGCACAAAGATGGGAACTGCTATAGTGGATGAATCAAACTTCAGCAAGAGCCAGCCGGCGAGGATCAGCACCCCGGATAGAAGAGCAAAGACTAATTCTATATGTGTTTTTAAGAGCTCTGCTACATTGTTCTCTCGTTGAATTTCCAGATCCTTTGTTTGTTTTTGTGCTAGTTCTGTCATATCATTACCTCCTAATTGAGAAAAAGAATCAGAATCACTACTTCCATAAAAATGACGAAAGCTGCCATCGAAGGGATAGCAGCAAGGTTTTCACCTTTTTAAAAAGACATATATTTTTGTCAGTTAATTATACTTATTATTAATTAATTTTTATTATAGTTTATTTCTGCCGTTTTGGCTACTATTATTTATCGGGGGATTATAAAATATGTAACTTCAAGGATTTCTGTGTATAATGTAGCTTGGAAAAGAAAGAAGGTGAACGGCACTTTGACTGCCGAGAAATTTTTCAAAAGTAAGTTTGGCGTGATAACAGCAGCATTGATTGCAACCTTTCTCTGGGGAAGTGCATTCCCGGCAATCAAGCTGAGCTATACAGCACTAAACATTGGGGCAGACGATTATGACAAGCAGCTGCTCTTTGCCGGCTACCGCTTTTTGTTGGCTGGGATCATGATCTTTCTATTTTTTACCCTTTTTAAACAATCTTTAAAACTAAGGAAAGAAACTTTGGTGCCCTTGTTTCAACTTGGATTTGTACAAACCTTTCTTCAGTATCTCCTTTTCTATATCGGTCTAAGCTATTCCACCGGGATGCAAGGTGCGGTAATTGCTGGAACGGCGTCTTTCTTTCAGATTCTTTTCGCACATTTTCTGTATGCGGATGACGGATTGTCGTTTCGTAAGTGGATGGGGATTGCCCTTGGATTTAGCGGGGTTCTTGTGGTGAATCTGCCCAAAGTGGGAGCGGAATTTCAATTTGGAATCGGGGAAGTTCTGCTCCTCATTGCGATGATGGCATCCGCCTACGGGAACATCATGGCGCGTGAAAGGTCGGGGAAAATGGACGTTTCCTATCTGACCGCCTATCAGATGCTGTTCGGATCTGTCGGTTTGATTGTGGCTGGAGGGTGGTCCGCAGGATTTGTACCATTTGAGTTTGAAGGATTTACAGCTCTTCTTCTGCTGTATCTAGCCTTTTTATCAGCAGCAGGATTTATATTGTGGAACAATGTCATGAAGTATAACAAGGTTGGAAAAGTCTCCATGTACCTGTTTTTAGTGCCGGTCTTCGGAGTCATATTGTCCGCCCTGTTCCTGGATGAAGTGATGCATTATACAATCTTGATCGGTCTCACCCTTGTAACGGTGGGGATCATCATCGTAAACAGGCAAAAAGAAAATAAAAAAGAAGAGAAAAAACTGCAGCCCACCTGATGAAGGTGAGCTGCAGTTTTTCGTTTATATGGGGAGGGCATTGATATTAAAGGCCTTCCTGAATCACCATTTGCTGATAGACATGATTGTATAAGTGCTCAATGTCTGCGTCCGTCATATAAACCAATGAATCACGATCCGCCTTTTTCATAACCTCGATAAATCTAACCATGTTTTTCCGTTCCTGTCTGCTCATGATTTTTCTTCCTCCTTTGTATTAGTACAGTAAGTGTGTGTTTGTATTATTATATAACAGAATATTTAAAATTGGAACAACTTTTTGAAAGTTTTTGTGCCCGAATTTTAAAGAGATGACGGTGGTGTCTGGGTGGTAGTGGATGTAAGGGTGTTGGAAACTTCGTGGTCCCAATAAGGTTGTGGACCACGATCTCAGCGAATCCGCTCAATGGTGGTCTCAAAGCGAGGTTATGAGACCGCAATCCCAGCGAATCCGCTCAATGGTGGTCTCAAATCGAGGTTATCAGACCACAATCACAGGGAATCCGCTCAATGGTGATCCCAAAGCGAAGTTATGAGACCGCAATCCCAGCGAATCCGCTCAATGGTAGTCCCAAAGCGAGATTATGAAACCGCAATTCCAGCGAATCCACTCAATCGTGGTCTCAAACCGAGGTTATGAGACCGCAATCCCAACGAATCCGCTCAATCGTGGTCTCAAAACAAAGTTATGAGACCACAATCCCAGCGAATCCGCTCAATGGTGGTCCCAAAGCGAAGTTATGAGACCGCAATCACAACGAATCCACTCAATCGTGGTCTCAAAGCGAAGTTATGAGACCGCAATTCCAGCGAATCCGCTCAATGGTGGTCCCAAAGCGAAGTTATGAGACCGCAATTCCAGCGAATCCGCTCAATGGTGGTCTCAAATCGGAGTTATGAGACCACAATCCCAGCGAATCCACTCAATCGTGGTCCCAAAGCGAAGTTATGAGACCGCAATTCCAGCGAATCCACTCAATCGTGGTCTCAAATCGAAGTTATGAGACCGCAATCCCAGCGAATCCGCTCAATCGTGGTCTCAAACCGAGGTTATGAGACCGCAATCCCAACGAATCCGCTCAATCGTGGTCTCAAAACAAAGTTATGAGACCACAATCCCAGCGAATCCGCTCAATAGTGGTCTCAAATCGGAGTTATGAGACCACAATCACAGCGAATCCACTCAATCGTGGTCTCAAATCGAAGTTATGAGACCGCAATTCCAGCGAATCCGCTCAATGGTGGTCTCAAATCGGAGTTATGAGACCACAATCCCAGCGAATCCGCTCAATGGTGGTCCCAAAGCGAGGTTCCAAAACCCTGATACCCCGCAATTCGATTCTGTTGTGGTCTCAAATCCTTTAAATCTATCCCAAATAAAAACAGACAAGTCCCCATCATAAAATGGGCTTGCCTGTTTCAAATTTTCTATTGCTTCGCCACCGAAACCATCCCTCTGTTTCCATAAGAAAACGTCAAAAAGAAAATGATAAACAATAGGAAGCTAATAATGTGGAAGAAGCTGATGCCTTGAAAAAATTGAATGAAAAGGCCGCCGAAAAATGGACCGCCAAGACTGCCGAGGCTGAATGCGATGCCACACAGCAGATTTCCAGTCGGCAGCAGGTTCTTCGGCATAAGATCGGTCATATAGCTGATGCCAAGCGAGAAGGTGGAGCCTACCAGCATTCCCGCGATGAAGATGCATATCGCCAGACCCATAAAGTGATTCTCCAAAAAGCTGGCTGTTATAAAGCTGATGCATCCGAGTGACAAAATCACAAGCAGGACATTTCTCCGGCCCCATTTATCACTAAGAACCCCAAGCGGGATCTGGAACACGATTCCCCCGATGGCAAAGGAAGCTAGTAAAACTGACACATTCGTCAAATCCATTCCAGTTCTCAAAGCATATATAGGAAAGCTTCCATTCAAGGAAGATTCCAGGAATCCATAGCCAAGTGGAGGCAGGAATGCGATCCAGGCGTATTTCCAGGCTTTCTTGAAGCGCTTGATGGTTTCGAAAAAAGAGTTTACGCCGATCTCCTGTTCCGGATGTTCATTTTTCAAGAAGAACAGGAAAACCCATCCGATGAGGCATAATAAGGATGACGCAATGAACGGTAGCGACGGATTGACATCGACAAGCGGCGTCATTAAAGGGCCTGTGGCAAATCCGATTCCGAAGAAAACCCCATATAAAGAGATGTTCCGCCCACGTTTATCCTCAGGTGAGAAGGAGGTGATCCAGGTTTGGGTGGCAAAATGTAAGGCGTGGTCCCCGATCCCGATCAGGAGGCGTAAGAAGAACCAGAACCAGAAAGTCTGCCATAATGGAAACAGGGCAAGGGAGATGACAACGAGAAAACCTCCCACCAGGATGACTGGTTTATAGCCATACTTCCGAAGCGGTTGTTCCATGAAGGGGGATGCCAGCAAAATCCCGATATAAAGGGCTGTTGCATTCAATCCGTTCAAGGAGGAGGAAAGCCCGCTATTTTCAAATATGACGGCAATCAGCGGCAGTAGCATTCCTTGGCTGAAGCCGGAAATGGCAACGATGGAAACCAAAATCCAAAAACGAAAACGATTCATAATATTTACCTCGGGTTGTATGTAGTAAAATCCATCCCCTATGATACATAAAAAAGCAGTGGATTGGAATGCATAAAACGTAGGAACATTTTAGTAGCGGATCTTTTTAACATTCTGATAAAGTAGTGGATAAAGGAGATGACAGCATGATGAAATTTAAAATGAAAGAAGTAGGGTTTTCAACCGAATTGGAATATGGGGAATTACATGTAGCGGGGGATGAGCAGTACGGATTCCGTCCGTATCAATTGATGGTGTCCTCCATTGCAGTATGTAGCGGTGGTGTGTTGCGAACGATTCTAATGAAAAAGCGCATGGAAGTGGAGGATATCTCCATGACTGCGGAAGTGACAAGAAACGAAAAAGAAGCAAACCGCATCGAAAAGATACAGATTCATTATGTGATCAAAGGCAAAGATCTGGCGCATGACAAGGTGGAGCAGGCGGTGGAGCTTGCGAAAAAGAATTGTCCGATGGTGCAATCCGTGAAGGATAGCATTGAAGTGACAGAGACTTTTGAAATTGTGGAGTAAAATTTCAAGATAGGGGCCGCGATAGAAATCCTGGCCCCCTTATCAATAGGGGGAGAGAGCAATCGAAATTAAGCCTTTTCAAAAAGAACATGTAGGTGATGCAATCCTCATCTGGCAGGAAACCCTTCAGGCAGATTTTCCAATCACGGAGCGGCTGTTTCTCCAAAATACGATAAAGGAAATCAGCTTCAGCCCATCAGCAAGCTTTGTAGCCATAAAGGATAGCAAACCGGTCGGATTCGTTATCGGCAAGCATTGGCCTCATAGCCATCTTAACTATCATCCTGGCAGTGATGTGGGATGGATCAGTCTGCTGCTGGTCTCCAAGGAGTTTCAAGGTCAGGGCATCGGATCTAAATTGCTCAAGAAAGCAGAGGCAGCATTAGAAAATCTGGGGACAAAAACCATCCATCTCGGACGTGACGTACAGCACTTTTTCCCAGGTGTTCCTTCAGGATACGAGGCTGTCATACAGTGGTTTGAAAAGCGCGGCTACCAAACCGGGGACACGCCGTTTGATATGATACAGTCAATCTATAATATGCCAACCGAATCAACCGCACCATCCCTGGAAATCAGAAGAGGCCGGCATGGAGAAGAGGAATGCATCGTGCACTTCCTTTCCGAAGTGTTCCCTGGTAGATGGGAGTACGAGGCCAGAAGCAGATTCGTTCAGGGGGTGACTGCAGAGGATTATATCGTGATGCGCCATCAAGAAGAAATTGTAGGCTTCTGTAAAATGAACCGTCCAACCGACAAAGTCATCGGGTCAAACGTCTATTGGAGCAAAATGTTCCCGGATAAGATAGTCGGCGGTATCGGTCCACTTGGAATTTCCAGAGAAGTAAGGAAAAGTGGACTTGGACTGGCACTCGTAAGAACGGCGATGGAGGAGCTGCAAAAAAACGGTGTGAATCAGATTATCATAGATTGGACCACTCTGGATGAGTTCTATGGCAAGCTCGGATTCACTCCCTGGAAGCACTACACCCATATGTCCAAATAATTAAAAATATGTCTGTTATGAAATTTAATTTCAGAAAATAAAAATAATATTGACACTGAATATCACCGATACTATACTTAGTACAAGAGCAATTTGTCAGATTAAGGGGCGCTAAAGCATGATCATTGGATTGGATGGCGGGGGCACGAAAACAACAGGAATGGTCGTGGATGAACAAGGGAGAATCCTTGCTGAAGCTACCGTTGGCCCTACAAACCCTAATAGTTCAGACTATGAAACAGTCAAGAAGGAACTGAAAAAGCTTTTTTATTTTTTTACATTGAAGAAACCGCTTACAAAAAAAGATGTCGTCTTTGCAGGAATATCCGGAGTGGAAAGTGGCGGGAAGAAGGAATGGTTTTTGTCTTTGCTTAAAGAGATAACGGGCGAGGCACCGACAATCATCATCGATAACGACGCGATCACCGCCCTTTATTCCGAGACGAAAGGGAAGCCGGGCATTGTCAGTATTTCCGGAACCGGATCGATCAGTTTTGGCATCAATGACAAGGAGGAACGTGCCCGGGTCGGGGGATGGGGCTATCTCATCCAGGACGGTAGCAGCGGATTCGCTATCGGCAAGCGACTCCTGGACTATGTGTTTGAACAATATGACAAGGGGCATGAACCTTGCGAATTGACACAAGCGGTCCTCGATCATTTTGGAGTAGCTGCTATGAGCGAAATAGTCTCGCTTGTCTACGAGCTCCGGAAAACAAGGGACAGGGTCGCGTCACTCGGTAGCATGGTTATTTCTTTTTCAAACAAAGGAAATCAGTTATGTATGGATATTCTGAAAGAAGCTGCAGCCTGCATGCTGAAAGAGATCCATACGCTTTATGAAAAGCTGCACCATGGGAGAGAGTTAGGCGGAAAATTCCCGATCGTCCTGACAGGCGGCATCATCCAGCATTCACACTTGATGCAGTCCTTTCTTGAGGAGGAAGCGGCAAACCGCGATTACCCTTTTGCATTTACACTTCCTTCCTTGCCGCCGATTGCAGGTACCATCTATGCGGCGATCAAGAAAGGGAAGCATGAGGTGGCACCAACATTCACTGAGGTGTTTGAAAAAGAAGTAAGAGACACAGATTTTGTAAAGGGTGGTCAATGATGAATGGTGGATTGTTACGGCTGCGTCAGGCACTCTCGGCAATTAACCCGGCAGAGCGGAATGCAGCAACATTTATTTTAGAAAATCCAAGAGAAGTGGTCACTCTTTCGGTCAAGGAACTGGCGGAGAAAAGTGATTCGAGTCAGGCAGCCATCATTCGCCTTTGCAAAAAAATCGGCTTGGATGGCTACAAAGAACTGAAGCTTCGAATCGCCGGTGATATGACATCGTTTGAGAAGGAACAGGAGGAATACCACGAGTTCAAGGACAACGATGACATTCCCACATTTATGAAGACGATTACGGAAAACAACGTCCTTTCTTTAAGGGATACGCTCCACCTTCTGGACAAAAATGAGGTGGAAGCGGCGGTTCATTATATACATACTTCCAATCGTATCGACTTTTACGGTGTGGGAGCCTCCCAGTTGATTGCACAGGATGCCCAGCTGAAGTTTATGAGAATAAATAAGCTGTGTACGGCATATGCAGATGCCCATATTCAATTGACATCTGCCGCAACCTTGACCAACACGGATGTGGCGGTCGGGATATCGTACTCAGGGGAAACGAGTCACACGCTTGCTGCAATCAGGCAGGCAAAGGAAGTGGGAGCGAAGACAATCGCGATTACAAAATACGGCTCCAATTCATTGAAGGAGCTAGCAGACATAACATTATGCATCTCTTCCATGGAATCTTCCATCAGAAGTGCGGCAACCTCCTCGAGGATTTCGCAGCTGAATGTGATCGATATCCTGTTCACAGCAGTAGCAGCAAGAGATTTTGATCAATCCGTAGCTTATTTGAAACGTTCACGGGAAGCGGTTCAGAAAGCGTATCGCTCAGAATGAATACACACTAAAAAGGTGATGTGATAAATGGGATTAGAAAACTTACAGAATCTGGTGACTGAACAGCAGAATGGAAAGACCACCCAGATTGATAGACAATCAACAGAAGAAATATTAGCTATCATCAATGAAGAAGATCAAACAGTACCGCTTCACATCCAGAAGGAAATTCCAAGTATCGCAAAAGTGGTCGACAGCGTCGTGGAATCCTTTGAAGCGGGGGGACGCCTTTTCTATGTAGGAGCCGGTACTTCCGGACGAATCGGGATTCTCGATGCATCCGAATGCCCGCCAACCTATGGCACTCCACCGGAAATGGTGAAAGCGATCATCGCTGGAGGCGAGCCTGCCATCTTTAAAGCGGTGGAAGGCGCAGAGGACAGCGAGGAGCTTGGGGCAAATGACATCAAGCAGCATGGCGTCAGATTGCACGATGTCGTCATCGGCATCACGGCAAGCGGACGTGCCCCATATGTCATCGGCGCATTGAAACAGGCTAAGGAGCTTGGGGCCAAAACGGTATCCTTTACTTGTACAAAGGACGCTACACTTAATACTGTAGCAGATTACAAGATTAATATAGAAGTAGGGCCGGAAGTGATTACTGGCTCCACCAGAATGAAAGCGGGTACTACACAGAAGCTTGTGTTGAATATGATCACGACCACTTCCATGGTGAAGATAGGGAAGGTGTTCAATAACCTGATGGTCGATGTCCAGCCTTTGAACAAAAAGCTGGTGGACCGTGCAAAACGCATCATTCAGCAAGTGACGGGATGTTCCTCAGATGAAGCAACAACATTGTTTGACAGTTCAGAAGGAAACCCGAAAGTGGCAATCATCATGTATACGTGTCAGGTGGACGCCGTGAAAGCGGCAGAGCTGCTCAGTGACGCAAAGGGATTCGTTTATAAGGCTATAAAGGCTTATAATAAAAATTAATTTTCAAGGGGGAATTGGAAATGAAAAAGGGGTTAAGTTTAGCAATGGTTATGTTGCTCGTTGCTTCCATTATCCTTGGTTGTTCCAACAGCAGTTCTTCATCCGATAAAAAGGATGTTGTAAAGGTTTGGACATATCCGGTGCATGGTGAGTACGAAGCAGAACTGAAAGAATTAGTTGCTTCTTTTGAGAAGGAAAACGAAAATATCGAAATCGAGTATGAAGTATTGAGCTGGGCTGAAGGTCCACAAAAATTCGATATCGCATTAAACTCCGGTAATCCACCAGATGTTTATTTCGGTAAGCCACAAGGTAAATATGTTGATTCAGGTCTGCTAGTGCCTCTAGACGACAAATTGAATGTTTCAAAAGATGACTACAACCAAGTTGCTTTGGACTACATGAAAATCGAAGACAAACTTTACGGTCTTCCAATCTACATGTTCCTTCACGTATGGGGTGGAAATAAGCAGCTTCTAGAAGAGGCTGGCATCGATTATGAAAAGATTCAACAAGAAGGCTGGACTTGGAAGGAATTCGAAGACCTGGCGAAAAAAGGCGTTGGAAAGAATGCAGCTGGTGACGACAAATACGGCTTTGTTTTCCAAGGGAACAATGAAGAGCTGTTAGTACACCTTGCGATGAACAATGGATTGCCAAACCGCTACACAGAAGATGGCATCACATGGAATGACGAGAAAATCCTGGAAACAATGAAATACATCAAAAATTTAGTAGACTCAGGCATAATGCCAAAAGAAACGGCGGCTGTGGATCCTGCGAAACGTATGGAGCTATACTACAACCACCAAGCACTATTCTTCGGTCGCGCAATTCCTTACTTTGATCCTGTAGTAGAAGCACGCAACCAGGAAATCAAAGACGGAAAAGTGGAAGGGGAAGAAGTAAACTTTGTTCTTTTACCAATCCCTCATAACGAAGGTGAAGAGCAAGTATCTTTCGGTGGTTCTGAAGGTTACATGATGTTCACACAGAAGAATGCAAAAGAAGATCACATGAAGAACAGCGTGAAGGTACTTGAGCACCTTACAAGTGCAGAAGCTGGAAAAGCGGCGGCAGCACTAGCATTACCACAGGTTCATAAAGATGCAGAAGGCAAGTTTGAAATGCCGCTTGCACCTTACAATAAAGTTGCAGCAGAAGTATTGGCTTCTCACGTTTTACCACCAAGCAATGCATCTGCAGCGGCAGCTGCGAAAGATGACCGCTTCCGTACAGAAGTTGTCATTCCGACTTTCCAAGGTCTACTAAGCGGAGAATTGACTCCTGAAGAGGCGGCGGAAGAGTTCAAAACCAAGGGAGAAGCTATTTTCTCCCAGTAAGCCATAAGGAAGAGGAGGGAGCGTAACTGCTCTTCCTCTTTTATTTTAAAGGTCTTGTTTCCGTTCGGTCAGAAGGAAAACAGCCACCTTAAATCTGGAGGTGTAAGTGTAGACAATGCCAAACCAATCAGCGGTCTCCGTATCGAAAAAATTCAATTTCTCCCAATTTATAAAAGATTATGGCTGGTGCTATGCATTTATCGCGGTCCCTATCATTCTGTTTCTCATGTTTACACTCTTCCCTGTCGGCTACGCCCTTGTCATGAGTTTTCAAAAATACCATGTACTTGGTTCCACTTGGGTTGGGTTAGACAACTATAAGACGATGGTAAACGACGATATCTTCTGGAAGGCGATGTGGAACACCTTCGTTTTCACAGTCGGTACAGTACCGGTAAACGTCGCAATCACTTTATTTCTTGCAGTACTGATATTCCCGAGAGCAAAAAAGGCGCAGACCTTTTTCAAAGCTGCACTTTACTTGCCGACGGTAGCTTCCGGAGTAACGGTTGCGCTAGTATGGTTCTGGATTTATGACCCGACAAAAGCGGGACTATTCAATATGTTCCTTGAAATGCTTGGGTTCGACAATATCATGTGGCTTGGGCAAAGCAGTACAGCATTGCTTTCTATTATGCTAATGTCCTATCTTACTGGACACGGCTCCGGTATCATCCTTTACTTGGCTGCAATGGGCGGAATACCGAAGTCCCTGTATGAAGCAGCAGACATCGACCACGCTTCTGAATGGTCGAAATTCCGTAATATAACATGGCCATTATTGAAACCTACTACTCTCTATTTATTGGTGACCGGGATCATCATGAGCTTCCAGGTGTTCATGAGCATATACCTTATGACACAGGGTGGTCCGAACTTTGCGACAACCACCATCGCCTATCTGATCTATACGCATGCCTTCCAATACTATCAATTCGGTCTGGCCGCAGCGGAATCATTTGTGCTTGGAGCAGTCATTATCCTGGCATCTGTTATACAATTTAAAGTCATGTCATCTGACGTGGAATTTTAGGAAAGGAGGAAAATCTACATGCAACCAGCAACCAATACAAACAATGCACAATATGCAGAGCTTGCCATCAAAAGAGAGAAAGCAAGAAATCAGCGCAAAAAGGTCTACAGTGTACTAAGTTGGGCGATTCTTTTGTTCTGGGTGGTGCTGACCATCATCCCGCTCTACTGGATGGTGATTTCCTCCTTCCGGGATACCACGATCTCCGCATCCTTTAAGCCGGAATGGTTTCCATCCAAGGTGACACTGGCTACATATATCCGATTCTTGACGGAAACAGACGCAGCTCGCTGGTTAATGAATAGCTTGTTCGTTTCAAGTGTACTGACTTTATCCAACGTCGTCTTCTCTTCACTTGCAGGGTATGCATTCGCGAAACTGAGCTTCCCGGGCAGAAAAACGATTTTCTGGCTGTTGCTTGGTACGATGATGATCCCGGCTCAGGTTACCTTGATTCCGGTGTACATCATGGTCGTGAACATTTTCGGCTTGGTGGATACGTATCTTGCAATCATGCTCCCAATGTTCACAGTGGTCGGGAATATCTTCCTGATGAAGCAATACATGTCGACATTGCCGACGACACTTATCCAGGCAGCACGAATTGACGGCTGCAGCGAGTTCGGGATTTTCCGGAAAGTCATCCTGCCCATCTCCAAGCCTGGGGTAGCGGTACTTGCAATCTTTACATTCGTATCAACATGGAATGAATTCTTCTGGCCGTTCCTTGTGACGCAATCAAGCTCCATGAGAACGATCCAGGTCGGACTTGCAAGCTTCAAGTTCCAGGACGCAACAGATTACGGGGCGATGATGGCAGGCTCGGTGCTTGCGGCCTTGCCAATGTTTATTTTATTCTTTGCCCTACAGCGTTACTTCTTACAGGGTATAACAATCGGTGCAGTGAAAGGATAGGTGTTTAAGGAATGGCAAGTATAAAAATAGAAAATGTAACAAAAACATTCGTGGACGACAAACGGGGCGGCACATTCACTGCTGTCAATGATGCTACATTTGAAATAAAAGATAAAGAGTTTCTCGTTTTCGTAGGCCCATCCGGCTGCGGCAAAACGACCTCACTCCGCATGATCGCAGGGCTTGAACGCCAGACATCAGGGAACATCTATATTGGGGACAAAGTGGTCAACAATATGCATCCGAAGGACCGCGATATCGCGATGGTATTCCAGGACTACGCCTTGTATCCGCATATGACGATCGAGCAGAATCTTGCATTCGGCCTGAAAAATATGAAGACATCCAAAGAGGAAATCAAGGAGAAAATCGAGTATGCCTCCAAAATTCTTGGACTCGATGAACTCTTGGACCGCAAACCGAAAGAGCTTAGTGGGGGGCAGCGCCAAAGGGTGGCAGTAGGACGCGCAATCGTCCGTAACCCGAAGGTATTCCTTTTCGACGAGCCGCTTTCCAACCTGGATGCAAAGCTGCGCGTACAGATGCGCATCGAGCTTGCCGAGCTGCATCAGCGCCTCGGAGCAACCATCGTATATGTAACGCATGATCAGGTCGAAGCCATGACACTCGGCGAAAGAATCGTCGTCATGAACAAAGGGGAAATCCAGCAGATCGCTTCTCCAAGAGATCTGTACCGCAACCCGGCAAATATGTTCGTCGCAGGATTTATTGGGTCTCCACCAATGAACTTCTTTGATGCTATACTAGAAACAGAGAACAAACTTCGTGTGGGAGAATTGACATTCACCATCCCTGAAGCGCTTATAAAACAATACAAAGCCTATGTCGGCAAAAAAGTGGTGCTGGGACTTCGTCCGGAAGACATCTATGATGAAGAGTTCGCATTTACCGTCCCGACAGACAACAAAGCGAACATCAAAGTGAAAGCAATCGAACATCTAGGCGGCGAAAACCTCGTATACTTCACAATGGGAGACCGCATGATCACCGCCAAAGTAAGCGGCGAAAGCTTCATCCGCCCACTGGAAGAAAAAACATTTGTCTTCAACCTGGATAAAATGCACCTGTTTGACCCGGTGACTGAGTTAAGGATTTTTTAAAAAATAATGTAAAAGTAGAATTTTGATTTATAAAACGTCTCTAGCTGTTGATTGGAGCAATAGGCGAAGACTCCTGCGGGAGGTAGCGGTAGGCTGGAGACCCCACAGGGCGAAGCCCGAGGAGGCTCCAGCACCGCCCCGCGGAAAGCGCAGCCTAGTGCGGAAATCAACAGCGGTGGATAATGGAGACAATCATAAAGGAGAGAATGCAGATGGATGGATTGACACATATTTTACGAGTAACAGGAAGAGAGTACTACAAACACATAGTAGCGATGGTATTCATCAGCTTTTTGGTCGTAACGGTGCTAAGTCCGTCCTTCTTTCTCATCCAATTGCCATACTCTATTTTTTACGTAATGCTCGTAAGCGGACCGATTTTTGTGGGGGCGGCATGGGCTGTCCAGCAGCTTCTATTAGATAAAAGCCAATCCGTGATCGTCATGTTTTTCACCGGCATGAAAAAATACTTTCTGGCAAGCGTCGGGTACAGTCTGTTTCTATCCTTCTTTGTTGTAATTGTCGCAGCATCATGGTGGCACTACACACAAGTCGGCGGAACGTTCGCATTCGCATTGGCGTGTTTCCAGTCCTACTTTTGCGGAATGATTTTCCTGAGCCAGATCTACACGATTCCATTATTGGTGAAATTCCAGTATTCCCTAAAGGACAGCATCTTCACCAGCGTCAAGCTGCTTGTGAAAAATCCGCTGTATACGATTCTATCATTCCTGCAGATTACATCGATTTTCTGCCTATTGCTACTATCCGTAGTAGGACTGTTTTTCCTGTTTCCAAGCCTGTCCACGCTCTTCTGCAATATTGTCACAAGCAATGTCATTGGGACAGAGGAAGAGGATACAGATTGGAACCCTGTTAGTGCCTAAATGGAGGAGGGATCTTTTGAAAAAGGTGACATACGGCATTGATCGCTTTTTGCAAAACGGTTTGGAAGCTTGGGCTGGCAAGAGCATTGCCCTCGTAACGAATCAGACGGGAATGACCTCAAGCTTCCAATCCACGATCGATGCACTCAATGAAGCAGAATCTATCAGACTGACAAAGCTTTTCGCTTGTGAACACGGAATCAGGGGGGACGTCCAGGCAGGCGTCCATGTGGAGGATACAACAGACCCGAAAACCTCGCTTCCCGTGTACAGCTTATATGGACCGACCAAGAAGGTATCTACAGAATTGCTCGCAGATGTAGATGCCATTTTTTTTGATATTCAGGATGTCGGGGTACGCTTCTATACGTTCCTTGCAACCGTAAAAAATGTGATGGAGGCATGTGCCAAGACCGGTACATCATTCGTCGTGCTGGATCGGCCGAACCCGATTGCACCGATTGTATCCGGGAATGTGCTGGATATGGCTTACAGCTCTTTTGTCGGGCCATATGAGCTGCCGGTGAGCCTTGGGCTGACGGTTGGGGAATATGCGAAGCTCGTTCAACGAGAAGTTTATCCGGATGCAGACCTCCATGTATATGAAGTGGAAAACTGGAACCGCTCCATGTGGGGCGAGGACTGGCAGCAGCCATGGATCCCGCCATCACCGAATATCCCGCATTTTACGACTACACTCTATTATCCTATCAGCTGTTTTATTGAAGGGACGAACCTCTCAGAAGGCCGCGGAACAACGAAGCCATTTGAATGGATCGGGGCTCCTTGGTTCAAGCAGGATGAAATGATGGAGCATTTTTCCCGTAAGGAACTGCCTGGACTGGAGCTTGTACCGGCATTTTTCACACCGAACATGAGCAAGCATCAGGGTGACTTATGCAGAGGGCTGCAATTGATTATTACGGACAGGAATGGGCTTGATGCTGCAAGGCTTGGCTTTGAATTGTTACATAGCATCTTTGCCGTGCACGATGGTGAGGCACAGTGGCTCGAGCCATTCAAGGAGGGCATGCATCCTTTCATCGACCTGCTGTGGGGAACAGATAAGGTGAGAAAGGGGATTGACCAGGGGCTTTCTTTTGAAGAGGTAGCGGAAGACTGGCCGTCCGGATTGGAAGATTGGAAGATAAGAACAAGTTCCATTTTGCTTTATTCATAGACTTTTTTTAAAAGGGGAGAAAAGCGTATGAAACAGATTCATGAAATGATACTTGAGGAGAAAGTAGGCCAACTGTTCATGGCAGGTTTCCACGGAACAGAGCCGTCCGAGAATATAACGAAGCTAATACAGGATTACCATATTGGCGGAGTGATTTATTTTACAAGGAATGTGAAGAACACGAAGCAGGTATATGAGCTGTCCAGCAGTTTGCAAAAGGTTGCGAAGGACGCAGGCAAACTTCCGCTGTTCATTTCAATTGACCAGGAGGGCGGCATGGTTGCGCGGATAACCGAGGGCGTAACGTTAAGCCCCGGCAACATGGCATTGGGCGCAACAGGCGATAAGGAAGCAGCTTATCAGTTGAGTAAAATTGTCGGGAAAGAGCTGCGTGCACTTGGAGTAAACATGAACTTTGCCCCTTGTGTGGATGTGAACAATAACCCTTTGAACCCGGTAATCGGCGTCCGATCCTATGGCGAGGATCCCCGCGTTGTCGCAGAGTTTGGGGTGGAAGCGGTAAGAGGCCTGCAAGCTGAGCATGTGTCTGCAGTAAGCAAGCACTTCCCAGGGCACGGCGACACCAACGTCGATTCCCACTTGGACCTGCCTGTGATTTCACATGGACTGGAAAGCCTGGAGCTCGTCCCATTCAAGGAGACATTTGCTCATGACGTGGACGGCGTGATGGTCGCACATATCAACTTCAAATCCATTGAACCCGATAATGTTCCTTCAACGTTATCCAAGCGCATCGTGAGCGGATTGCTGCGTGAAAAGCTGGGCTATGAAGGTGTGGCGATGACCGACTGCATGGAAATGAACGCGATCATCGAGTATTACGGAATCGAAGAAGCATCAGTCATGGCGATTGAAGCGGGCATCGACATTGTGTTGATCAGCCATACGTTTGAGCGCCAGTACAAAGCAATGGAGGCTGTGAAAAAGGCGGTGGAAAGCGGCCGGCTGACTATGGAACAGGTAGACCGCTCTGTAGCGCGGGTGTTGAAGCTGAAGGAAAAGAGGAAGCTTGCGGAATCAGTGGCTTCTTGGGAAGAGGCAGCGGCGCTAATCGGTCATGATGCGGACTTGGCATTTGCTCATAGCGTAAGCGAAAAGAGCATGACGCTTGTGAAGGATAGCGGGTCGTTTATGCCTTTGGCTGCTGATCAGAAAGTTTTGGTGGTTTGTGTCGATCCGAATGTGGCGACAGAGGTAGATGAGACGTTGGCTACGAAGGTAACGGTTGGAACTTATTTAAAGGCTGCTTTGCCACATGCGGAGGAAGTGTCCGTGACGGTGGCACCAACTGAAGAAGAAATCGCTCGAATCGCCAAGCAGGCTGGGGATTTTGACAAAGTGGTGGTTGCGACGTATCAGGCGGTGGCGAACCCTTCACAGGTTGAATTGGTTCGGAAGCTTGTGGCCTCCTTTGGCGACCGTGTTGGCGTTGTGGCGATGCGCAGCCCTTACGATATCGGAAAATTCCCGGAGGCTTCTACGTATCTTGTCACCTATGAGAGCCGGGCGCTTGCTTTGGAATCTGCCAGCAAGGTGCTATTGGGCCAGCTCAAGGCGACCGGGAAACTGCCCATCACGCTACTGGATGCCAAGGTAAACAACGGATGATCCAGCTTTTACAGAAGCTTGCTGAAAAAGAGGAGCGAATTGGGCTCGGCTTGATGTCCGGAACCTCTGTCGATGGTGTGGATGTTGGGATTGTGTCGGTAAAAGGTGCCGGGGAAAAGATGTCTTACAAGGAGCTTGCATTTGAAAATATTGCGATCTCCGGGGAATTGCGTGAGCGGATCTTCCGGCAGTTCGATCCTGCGGCAAGCTCGGTGGATGCCTTGTGCAGTCTTAATTTTGAGCTTGGGGAGATGTTCTCAAAAGCGGCGGAGTCTGTTGTGAAGAAACATGGTTTCGGGGTGGAGGATATTGATTTCATCGGATCGCATGGACAGACTTTGTACCACATTCCTGTGGAGGGAGCTGGCTTGGTTCGTTCCACCTTGCAGCTCGGTGAAGCATCCGTCATTGCGGAAAAGTTTGGCTGCCCTGTAGTGTCCGACTTCCGTGTTCGTGATATGGCAGCAGGCGGAGGCGGTGCACCGCTTGTTCCTTATGTGGATTATCTGCTGTTCAGATCGGCTTCCGAAAGCATCGCACTGCAGAATATCGGCGGCATCGGGAATGTCACTTATCTGCCTGCGGGATGCAGTCCGGGTCAGGTGGTTGCCTTTGATACAGGGCCGGGAAATATGATCATGGACGAAGCGATCTCGATCCTGACGGAGGGCCAGACCCATTATGATGATGGCGGACGAGTGGCTGCAAATGGTCATGCAGATGAAGAGGTGTTACTCGAATTACTTGCGGATCCTTACTTCAGTATGGCGATTCCGAAGAGTACTGGGCGAGAGTTGTTTGGTGCTTCTTATACACGTGAACTTGTCGGGCGACTACTTTCGAAGGGGCTTTCCGATGCGGACATTATGGCGACAGTCACTAAATTCACTGCAATGACGATTGTGGATCAGTACAAACGCTTTTTGGAAGGCCCGGTTGATACGCTGATTGTCAGCGGCGGAGGGGCGTATAATGCGACCTTGCTAGGGTATTTGAGTGAACTGGGCTCTTTTGAGGTGAAGACGCAAGAGGATTACGGATTTTCCAGTGATTCGAAGGAAGCGGTGGCGTTTGCACTGCTCGCTAACGAGACACTGTTTGGCGTGCCGAACAATTTGCCATCAGCGACGGGGGCAAGGAAGCCTGTGGTTCTGGGGAAGTTGACTGTGTGAAATGATTAGAGGATCGATTTCCTTCTCGGATGGAGGAAATCGATCCTTTTTTATTCGAATTTTGGTTACCTATAAAAAGGCTTATACAAATAATAAAGATATCGATAAAACGAAATCGACGTCTTATTATGATGAATGATGAAATGCTGTGGCTTATAGCCCCGGTTAAAGCCACGCGGCAGCTTCGAGAGTTCGGCCAGATGTTTAATGGACGGTCTTGCCACAATATTGATCAAAGCCGCCGGGGTAGTGCTGTCTGGCTGCCTCACACTGTTTAAAAAATCTGTGATCTCTTGTGCTGTCTTGATTCCGATTCCGTGTCCAAAATACATCTCATTCCCCATCACAATGGCATTTTCTCCTCTCCACCAAGGAGTTTCCGGATGATAGCCAGGATTATTGAAATAGGCAACATCCCCAGGTATCAGGTGTTTGGTTAGAAGGGATTGGACACCAAGGTCGACGTCAGTGTGCCAGCTGTATAAGTAGAGATTTTGGAATAACTGATTAAACAGCTTTTCACCAATAGTCATCAGCGCTGCACGATAATAGATCATAATCATTGCAGTGGCACATTCATACGCATAAAGGGAACTATTTTTGAAAATATCTCGAATAGCAGCAGCCGGCTCGACACCATCCCTCAACTGGAAGGCACCTTTCGTTGTCATCATCCAGTAATCCGGATTCCCCACGGATCCTGCGAAGGTTTCGAACCGAGCCTCCCCTTGACTCATCAGCTCCGCACTCAAAATGATATTCTTCCTGAAAGTAAGCTCAAATTGCAGTTCCTCCATTGATTCATAGGAGTGGATATCCGGGTCATCCATCAATGATTGGACAATCGTTGCATCCATGCTTGCGGGTGGCCACAGGTCGGTTTGGTCGAAGGGTTTTCCTGATAGTTGTATCATGATATTCCTCTTTTCTGGGTGGCGTTGTATCTAGCGTATTCGGGATGGGGGTGATTGTGAACAAAAAAGCCACATCTCCTAATTGGAAATGCGGCCCCAGCTTAAAAATCGTAATCATCTAATATTTTCTTCGTTATCAGGTTATATCCTTTTTCATTAGGATGGAGTGCATCACTGAAGTAATCAGTTGATTTTTTTTGGAAAAGATCATTAGTAGAAATGAATTTTATTTTCTCATAGTCATCGATGATTGTTTTGCTTTTCTCGTTCCATTCGGCAATTTCATCTTCTATTTCCTGTGATTCGGGATAGGGATTATAGAGTCCGAGGAACAGGATTGGTACATCTTTATTTTCCTCACGGATAATTCCCAGGATTTTTTTGAGGTTGCGTTCATAGTCGGCTAGTCCTACTGCAATTCTCTCTTCATTGATTTCTTTCAGGTCGCCGCCGTTACTCTCTATTAAATCATTGGTTCCTATAAATAAAGTGACATAATCCGCATCTTGCAGATCACTTTTCACTTTTGACTTCTTTACCTGCTGCAGTAGCCCGTCCGTCTGCTGGTCGGGGATTCCATGATTCTCTACAGTAATGATGGCATTCTTTTCTTCCTTTAATTGTTTTTCCAAGCTTTCAACAAAACCCTCGCCGGATTCATCACCGACTCCATGGGTGAGAGAGTCTCCAAGTGAGACCATTTTCTCCGATTCATTGGGAACAGATAGTGCTTTGTTCTGTTGGGTTAAATTTAAGACACCGACCGCAATCAGGACGACTGCGACCAAGGCGGTGACAAAGGTGATGGTTTTTTTCATGATGAGCCTCCTTGTGATAGTGTATTTTTCCCTGTAGGGTGGGTTGTTAAACTTTTGGGGTGTGGGAGTGCGATGAATGAACCCACATTGAGACCACGAAAAATCAAAACGGGGTGTATGGTGGTCTCAAAAGCCCCGGTTGAAACCACGAAAAAGCAGAAAGAAGGGAATGGCGGCATCAAAAACTTTGGTTGAGACCACGAAAAAGCAAAACGGGGTGTATGGTGGTCTCAGAAGCCCCTGTTGAGACCACGAAAAAGCAAAACGGGGTGTATGGTGGTCTCAAAAGCCCCGGTTGAGACCACGAAAAATCAAAACGGGGTGTATGGTGGTCTCAAAAGCCCCGGTTGAGACTACGAAAAGGCAAAAAGAAGGAAATGGCGGTCTCAAAAGTCCCGGTTGAGACCACGAAAATGCAAAAAGAAGGAAATGGCGGCCTCAAAAGCTTTGGTTGAGGTCTCAAAAGCCCCGGTTGAAACCACGAAAAAGCAAAAAGAAGGAAATGGCGGCCTCAAAAGCTTTGGTTGAGACCACGAAAAAGCAAAACGGGGTGTATGGTGGTCTCAAAAGCCCCTGTTGAAACCACTAAAAAGCAAAAAGAAGGAAATGGCGGCCTCAAAAGCTTTGGTTGAGACCACGAAAAAGCAAAACGGGGAGTATAGTGGTCTCAAAAGCCCCGGTTGAAACCACGAAAAAGCAAAAAGAAGGAAATGGCGGCCTCAAAAGCTTTGGTTGAGACCACGAAAAAGCAAAAAGAAGGAAATGGCGGCTTCAAAAGCTTTGGTTGAGACCACGAAAATACAAAAAGAAGGAAATGGTGGTCTCAAAAGCCCCGGTTGAGACCACGAAAATACAAAAAGAAGGAAATAGCGGTCTCAAAAGCCCCGGTTGAGACCACGAAAAAGCAAAAAGAAGGAAATAGTGGTCTCAAAAGCCCCGGTTGAGACCACGAAAAAGCAAAAAGAAGGAAATGGCGGTCTCAAAAGCCCAAGTTGAGACCACGAAAATGCCAAAAGAAGGGAATGGTGGTCTCAAAAGTATTAAGAAGGCTTAATTCAGCATTAATTGGTTATTCCAGATTTACATAATATGAACTCTTACCATGACCAATCTTATTGAAATGCTCAGAAAGTGTTTTTCTAATTGTTTTTTTGTCTTTTATAATCTTACACCAATCATAAATCAAATTAGTAGTAACTTTCACCTCAGGGAAAAGTAACCGAAGTTCTTTAATGCTTCTAATTATGGCCGTTTTATAACCTTCAATACCGCCACATTCATGACAAAGCAAATATGTTTTTTTGAAAGTAGGATAGAATGTATGACATGTCGGGCAGATGATCCCTTTCTCCAACTCTCCATACTGGTACTCCGGCATCCGACTGTATGGGTTATCTTCCATATGAAGAGAAAGTAGCTGATTCGCCAATTTCCTATGTGAAGCCTTAAGAACCGCAGATCTGCTTTTCAATTTTTCCCTAAACCGACTCAGCTGTGATGGGAAAATGATAGGTTGATCGGCTGGAGCCTGATAGAGTTGAAAATTCGGGTTTATAAAGACGAGATGGGCTTCTATGGGGAAGGGGTATCCGAGTTCTTGAAGTAGTTGTCGCAATAAGGATTCGGTTCTTTTTAATTGTAGTAAGGGATTTTTAATTTCTTTTCGCCCAATTCCGATTGAATACCATTTCCCCTCATCGATGAGAAAATCGCCTTCAAAGTTCTTCACTTCGAAAAGGTGAAGGGTATTAGAGAATTGAAACAAGGAGTCTATTTGAAAGATGGTACTTTTGTATTCCAAGAGTAGGTCGTTAAGGATCAGATTGTTTTCATTTGAAACTTCCTTCATATACTCGTCAAACATGATTTCCCCACGATAGCCTTTATCGAGACTGTGGAATTTGGCTGAATCCGTGGCATTCATGACCGAACGGGCATTCAATGATTTAAGCATGGATAATTCGAGCGGTTCACTTCGCTGCTTTATCAATATGAGACATCCTCCCTTAAACGAGTGTGGTAGTGTAAAGGTCTGTATCAGAGGAAAGCAGGTACGATTTTGACTCATGCGGGTATACAGCTGAAGTGAAAATCCAGTCCCAAGTGTCCTGGCTGTAGTGTTTCCCTATTGTGCCCGATAGCAGGAGCTTTGGCTGAATGAGCTTAATAGGCAGACCTTTCAAGTAATAGTATTTTTCCGTTTCACAGCACTTGGCCACCGTATATTTGCCCATTACACCGGTGACCTCAAACAAGCTTTCTTCTGTGACAGAATAGCTGTTTAGACGGTTTTCCGATTCGAAAACAGCACGTTTGTAGTCCCAGTCTTTATCATGGAAATCTCCCCAATGGCTTTCATAGAGAGAATTAATTACTTCTTCACATAGCTTCAGATCTGATTCATAGGCATGGATGCGTGAATGGATCTTTTTAAGATAAGAGCCTTTATTATGTTTCTTCAGCCAGACAGCAAATTTTTTCAGCTCGTGCAGGAGAGTCTCTACCTCATTTTTTTGAGCAGATAGGCGGATAGAATGTACGAAATAGGTGGATATCAATTCATCCCAGAAGCTGAATGTGCAATCTTTCCAGGAGTTTAATTTTCCCTGGTCGTTCTTTTGGTATAGAAAAAAAGAAAAAGGCTGGAGAAATTTATAGGTGTCTTCACTTATAGATGAGGATTCCTTTACATATTCAACAAGATCCTTCCCATAGAAGAGGAGATGTCCGCGCATCGGCATTTTGAATTTCGATGCGATTTCTACGTTCTCGATGAAATCCTGCCGCTCTTTTCCATTGGCAAACGGGGCACTGAAGACTCGGACGTTTGGAGAGTTTTGACAACAGGAGATAAAAGTTTTTCCGCTGCCACAGGGGCAAATTAGTGTGTTTAGCATGAAATGATCAACCAACTTTCTCTTGAATTTTATGAGGTGAAGTAATTCAAGATTATAAGGAACAGGTAGGATTTTGTCACATAGACAAAATGATGTTTTGGTAGGAAAAAAACAAAAAACACCCCCAATAACAACCGTGAAAAGATGTTTTTGGGGGCAATCCTTTATCCAAAATTCAATATCTAACTCCGGCACGATTATGTGCTTTACTAAACCTCATGGGATTCTGACTCGTTCATTCTTTCGATTTGAAAACTTCTATATAATGCAGTTGACGCCCGTCCTTTTCAATCACCTTGAAAGTGTAGTCCCCTACCTTCAATTCGGATCCGATGTCAGCATCCATGTTTTGTGTAAGGAACCAGCCGCCGATAGTGTCCACATCCTCATCGGATATACCGGTACCCAATAGATTGTTTACTTGCGCAATAAGCAGTTTGGTATCCAGAATATAGTGTTCGTCCTTAATTTTCCGTATTTCTGAAACTTCATCCTGGTCAAATTCATCCCGAATTTCACCGACAATTTCCTCTATGATATCTTCAACGGTAACTAATCCGGAAGTTCCGCCATATTCATCAATCAGGATGGCGATATGTGTGCGTTCTTTCTGCATTCTTACAAGCAGATCATGAATGTGGACCGTTTCGATAATATGAATGATAGGATTGATGAATTGCTCAAGATCCAGTTCATCAGATTTGATGAGGGTGGGAACATTTGCTGTCAGAAATTCTTTTGCATTGATGAAGCCAAGTATATTGTCCTTATCTCCTTCAATCACGGGATACCTTGTGAATCTTTCCTTTTTTATTAAACCGATAATACTTTCAAGCGAGTCATCAATAGATAAAGCCATTATTTCTGTACGGGGAACCATGATTTCTTTGGCAATTCTCTCATCAAATTCAAAGATATTGTTCATATATTTCAATTCGTTCTTGTTTATTTCTCCGCTTTTGTAGCTTTCAGAAAGTAAGATGCGCAACTCTTCTTCAGAGAGTGCAACCTCATGTTCCGAAGCCGGTCTTAAACCAAAGAATTGTACGAGAGTTCTGGCGGCGCCATTCAGGAACCAGATAAAAGGGAACATGATCTTGTAGAACCAAATGATAGGAACAGCAAAAGCTAGTGTGACCGCTTCGGCCTTTTGGATGGCAACGGTTTTAGGTGCCAGTTCCCCGATTACCACATGCAGAAATGTCACTAATGCGAAAGCGATTATAAAAGAAAGCAGATGTGTGAGGGCTTCATTTAACCCGAAATAGTGGAATAATGGCTTAAGCAGCCTTTCAACAGTAGGTTCACCAAGCCAACCAAGTCCTAATGCTGTTATCGTTATTCCTAGCTGGCAGGCTGATAAATATTCGTCTAAGTGAGTAACGACTCTTTTGGCGGCCAGTGCTCCTTTTTTTTCTTCCGCGATAAGCTGATCAATTCTTGATACACGTATTTTTACAATGGCGAATTCGGTTGCTACAAAGAACGCAGTTAATGCGATTAATAGTGCAATGAGCAATAAGTTGATCGTTGTCAATGAATGCGGTCTTACCTAAGAGTAAGACTTTCACCTCCTTCTGGGATGTTTTTGAACGATGTAGTGGGTGATTGCCTTCACGATGTCTCCTTTAAATTGTGCCCAACCCCGATTTCTTGATTCTAAAAAACGCTCCAAGCATAAATGCTTGAAGCGTTCCACATGCTAGTATTAAATTCTTACATGATTTTGTTCTGAAATCTCAATAGCCTCCATAAAAAAGTCCGCAATATGCACGGACCACATCACGAAGGAAAGTCCCTCGCGTTCAATCTTAAATTTCGATGCAATTTCCACGTTTTCAATGAAATCCTGACGCTCTTTTTCATTGGCAAACGGGGCACGGAATACTCGGACGTTAGGAGCGTTTTGACAACAGGAGATAAAAGTTTTTCCGCTGCCACAGGGGCAAATTAGTGTGCTAAGCATGAAATAATCAACCAACTTTCTCTTGAATTTTATGAGGTGAAGTAATTCAAGATTATATGGAAGGGGTTGAATTTTGTCACAAGGACAAAATGATGTTTTAGTTGAAAAAAACAAAAAACACCCCCGAAAATACCTATGAAAAGGCGTTTTTGAGGGCAATCTCCTATTCAAAAATCAATATTTAACTCCCGTACGATTATGAGTCTTCTTAAATTCCTCCGGCTTTGGATCAAAGTATTCCTCTTTGAAAGCAGCGACGAACTTGTCATCGTTATTAATATAGCCAGCTCCCCAGGTAGGATCCATGGTGATCCACTGGCCATCGAGGTTGGCTTCGACCCAGGCATGTCGGCCAGGCCATGGATTGCCTGCCAGTCCCTCGACGTATCTCGCTTCGATGCCGGCAGCGCGAAGGAGGGCGATGGTGAGGTAGGCGTAATCCTGGCATACGCCGGTCTTTGTATCCAGGGTTTTCAGGGCGCTGTCATCCCATTCGAAAAGATCATTATTAAATTTTTCTACATCATAGGAGACATTTTTTGCGACATAATCATAGATCGCTTTTCCATGGTCGCGCTGGGTACTTTTTTCCTTAGTCAATTCCTGGGACAGCTTGGTGATTTCCTGTGCGTCGGATTGTACACCACGAGAAGGGAGGAGGTCACGTTTATCTTCTCCGGTGGACGTCACCTTGAACTTGGCAAATCCCCAGTAGCGGAATGTGTCGCTCTTCTCCTCCTTGATTTCCGGGACACTTAGTGTAACTTCATAGGTTCCAGGACCAAATCGCAGATGGAAGGATCCATCAAATTGAAAGTCCTCGACAGGGATGACATCGAGCGATTCATCGCCATCCTTTTTGCTTGAGATAAAGATATGGGTAGTTTCTGGTCCGAATTCGGCTTTCGGATCGATGCTTCCTTTCACCGTATAGGTTCCATCCGACTCATCGCCGCCAAATTGTGGCGTGTCCAGGGTAACCCCGCGCTCACGATACATATCGGAAAAGTCGATAGGGCTCATCTTGCGGTCGGACTCGTTATCGATGTAAAGGGTGGTCGCAGTCTGATAGTAGTTTTCCCGCTCGGCATCAGGCACCATGACCTCCAGTTTATGGATCCCTTTTCCATAGAGGAGCGGAATATCATAAGAGAATGCGCCGTCTTCCACAGTTATCAGATGCGTCCAAGATTCTGTATCCTTATTCAGGCGGATCATAAGAGTCTCGCCGTTGTTCGCAAGGTTTCCTGCCGAGCCCTTAAAAGGAAACACTTCCTTCCCTTTTAAGAAGCCTTCTTTACTATCAAGCTCTAATTCTGCATCATAAGCAAAAGGGGTATAGGCCACCGGATGTTCCGCATCAGGATTCACATTATGCACGGTAAAAGTCGTGATGTCATAATAGTAGTTTTCCTGCTCCGTGCTTGGTAGCTGGACAGTCACCCGGTACTCGCCCTCGCCGTTGAAGAAGGGAAGGGACTCCTTGAACTTTCCGTCCTTGATGGGGGTGTAGTATTCCATTTTATCGCCTGTCGGGCCGTCTTCATCCGACTGGACCTTAATCCAGACGAAGTCCGACTTCAATCCTGTATGTTCCTTAATGTCCCCCTCAATGTCGACTTTTCCGTTCGCATAAAACTCCTTATACGTTGGGGCTTTCATAGTAGCCCCGACTTCCTCGCTATAGGTGGTCAGCTGCAGCGGCTCAAGCTTGAGTTCTTTGTTCTTTTCTTTTACGAGGTTTTCGTATTTATCTTCTTCCTTCTGTTCTGCCTGCCTTTCCTTTTTCGTACTGCTAGCATCTGTATCGCTGCAGGCAAAAAGGATCAGCGTACTGCTGATGGCAAGAAACAGCATGTAGAAATTTCTTTTTTTTCGGTTCATTTTGTCCTCCTAGTTTGAATTGCTTCAACTAATATGTACGAATACTGCCGGAAATCGTTTCTGGTACCATTTTACTATTTTAATAGAAAGGGAAGTAATATAATAATAAAAATAAATTCTGGGACATTATTCCAAAAGAAAAAGCCTGGGATATACCCAAGCTCTCTACAATATTCTAGCTTCTTCAAAACCATCAACCGCCTCCAACAAAAAGTCCGCAATATGCACGGCCCTCATCACACCGGAAAGGCCCTCACGCTCAATCCCAAGCTTCATCTGCAACAGACACCCGGGGTTCGCTGTCACAATGGTAGTGGCCTGGCTTTCCTCCACCTTTTCCATCTTGTGGTCGAGGATCTGCATCGACATTTCCGATTCCACGATATTGTAGATTCCGGCAGATCCGCAGCAGCGGTCGGCATCTTTCATCTCGATGAAGGTTGCACCATCGACAGCCTGGAGGAGCATCCGGGGTTGCAGGAAGGTTCCCTGTACATTTCTTAAATGACAGGAGTCCTGGTACGTCACTCTTTGCGAACGAACACGCAAATCCAACTTCTTGTGGAAACCCAACTCTACCAAAATGGCGGACATATCCTTGATTTTCTCTTTGAAAGCTACCGCACGTGGGTACCATTCCGCATCATCCTTCAATAGATGGTCATAATCAACCAGAAACGCCCCGCAGCCACCGGCATTGGTGATGATATAGTCGACGCCAGAATCTTCAAAAGCGGCAATATTGCGTTTTGCCAATGACTTGGCACCGTCCTTTTCGCCACTGTGTCCATGAAGGGCGCCGCAGCAGGCCTGACTATCTGGTATGACGATGTCACAGCCGGCATGCTGCAGGAGCTTCATCGTTGCATTATTGGTGTCCAAAAACATCGTGTCCATCAGACAGCCTGAAAAGAAGGCGACCTTTTTTCGCTTTTCCACAATCGAAGGCAGAAAGGAGGGACGATCCTTCATTTTCTTCATGCTCGGAACCTGTGGAAGCACTCGTTCCATCGATGCCATGCTCTCAGGGAAAAGTTTCATCATCCCGGATTTCTGCACCACCTTTTGGACCCCGGAACGCTGATAGATGCCAAGCATCCCAGTCATCATGCGCATCCGGTTCTGGTGAGGGAAGAGGCCGTTGAAAACGGTCTTCCGAAGCACCCTGACAGGGAGGGAGTGCTTTTTGTGCTGGTTGATGATATCGCGTGCTTCTTCCAGCAGATGGCCGTACTTTACACCGGAAGGACAGACTGGCTCACAGGCGCGGCAGCCAAGGCAAAGGTCGAGGGTGCGTTCGACATCCTCATCAGGCTCGATCAGTCCATCGACGACACCCTTCATTAACGCAATCCGTCCGCGAGGGGAATGGGACTCCTTGAAACCCGACTCCACATAGGTGGGACAGGATGGCAGGCAAAAACCGCAGCGCATGCAGTTCAATAACTCATCCTCATCCATGCGCTTCTGGAACTCAGACTGGATGACCTGTTTTTCTTTTGCGGTCGTCATCGGGAAATCACCACCCGTTTGCGGGATTCTTTTGCAAATATCTTGCCGGGATTCATGATGTTGTTCGGATCGAAGGCTTGTTTTATAAGCTTCATTGCCGCAATCCCTTCCGCCCCAAGCTTCCACTCCAAATAAGGTGCCTTCATCACGCCAACGCCATGCTCGCCGGTGATCGTTCCGCCAAGGTCAATGGCAGCTGCAAAAATCTCCTCAAAAGCAGCTTCAACTCTTTCCATCTTCTCATGATCACGAGCATCCGTCGGCACAGTAGGATGGAGGTTTCCGTCTCCGGCATGGCCGAATGTACAGATCTTGACATTGTGGCGAACGGCGATTTCATTGATCGCCTTGACCATTTTCGCGATTTCGGAGCGTGGCACCGTGGCATCCTCCAGTATCGTCGTTGGCTTTAGCCGTGCAAGGGCGGAGAGGGCGGAGCGGCGAGCGGTCCGAAGTGCTTCCGCTTCGATTTCCGTCTCAGCGACCTGAACGGATACGGCCTGCTCCTGAAGACAGATATCCTGAATTTTTTTTATGTCCCGTTCGACGACTTCCAATGGACCGTCCTGCTCGATCAACAGGACCGCTTTTACATCCGTAGGCAAGCCGATTTTTGCAAAATCCTCGACCACTTCCAATGTTGGCTGATCCAGGAACTCGAGCGTAGTCGGAATAATCTGGTTCGAAATGATTTTTGAAACGGTCTTCGCCGCAGCTTCGATATCCTGATACAACGCTAGCATCGTCTTTTTCGTCTCCGGCATCGGAACAAGCTTCAAGGTTGCCTCCGTTATCACACATAGGGTGCCTTCTGAACCTACAAAAAGGCGGGTCAGGTCATAGCCTGCCACATCCTTTGCAAGCTTTCCGCCGGTTCGGATGATATCACCGTTCGGAAGGACCGCCTCAAGTGCAAGCACATAATCCCGTGTGACGCCATACTTCAGGCCGCGAAGCCCGCCAGAGTTTTCGTTGATATTGCCTCCGATTGTCGAGATTTTCATCGAGCTCGGGTCAGGAGGATAGAAAAGGCCTTTAGCCTCCACGGCATGAATCATATCGAGCGTCACCACACCCGGCTGGACAGTCACAGTCAGGTTCTCCTCATCGATTTCGAGAATCTGATTCATAAGGGTAAAAAGAAGAACAATCCCGCCCTCTGTCGGACAGGTCCCTGCGCACAGGTTTGTCCCGGAGCCGCGTGGTACCAAAGGAATCCTTTTTTCATTGCATAACTTCACAATCAGGGAAACTTCCTCCGCATTGCGGGGGACGATCACCGCATCGGGCATCGACTGGAAGTTTGGCGTGGCGTCATAGGAATACACGAGCTTCTCTGCTGCACTATCCCTGTAGTTGTCCTCTCCGACTATTTGAATGAACTGGTCTTTTAAGCTTTTTGATATCATTTGAATGAGCCTCCTCATGGGTCAATTCTTTCTTTCATCATAATAAAAAAAGACCCCTTTCTCTATGTGTTTTTATACAAAGAGAAAGGGTTTACGTTCGTTTTATTTTGTATATTCATCCAAAAAAAGAAGGGATAGATAGAGAGAGCTCAGATCGCGAACTTCCTTGAGGTTCAAATTGGTGAGCGTTTCAAACTTTTTCAGCCGGTAGTGCAGCGTGTTGATGTGGATATGCAGTTCGGTTGCGGTATCTTTCAAGGAAGAATGTTTCTCCAAGTAGACGTGGATCGTATCCATTAGCTCCTGCTCGCCATGTACCTGCTTGAGGATGCGTTCAGAGAATTCCTTCTTGATGGACTTTGGGATGGATTGCAGGATCATTTCCAGACGCAGGTTCTCCTCCAGAACAATGGGATTGTCGAAATCGCATACTTCCAAAGCCCTTTCTGCTTCCAGATAGGACTCCTTTACAGAAGAGAGGGCACTGTCTTTTCCTGCTCCCATAAATACAGATGTGGCAGCCAGCTTCTCCAGTATTATTCTCAATCTTTCCAATAAAGGGAGGGTGGCTGTTTTTCGTTTTTCCAATAAAAGAATCATCCGGTTATGCCCCCATTGAACGAGAATATCGTCGTCATTCAGGCCTAGATCCTGTTCCGAGAAATTCCATCTTTTCAGCTGCAGCAGGGTGCTGTCACCTTGAAATTCGATTAAAACGACCTGCCGGCTTACCTCCATATTGATTCCGAGAACCTCCGCCCGCTTTTGGAAGGCGGAAGATGGACCGTCTTTCAACAGCCAATCAAATACAAAGGTTTCAAGTGATCTTGCCTCCCATTCGAACTGGTCCTGATAGTAATTTTCCGAGATAAGAAGCTCGGTCATCTTTTTTATCAGTTCTCCATAGGGCAATACCATTTCGGGTGTGCCCGTAATGCCGATCACTCCGACAACCTTTTGCTGGTGAAAGAGGGGAAGGGTAATCCCTGCTTTCACGCCTGCGAGCATCGCTTCATCCGAAGAGCTGATAATTTTCATTTCCTTTTGCGACGCAGCGATAAAAGCTCCTTCATGATAGTTTCCGATTCTAGCAGGATCAGTGCTTGCAATGATGGTGCCGGATGTATCGACCATGATCAGATCTTCTTTTATAAAACTCTTTACTTCTCGTATGATTTTTTTCGCAAGGGATGTTCGCAGCATGTTGAATCCTCCTGTAAAGACAAAGAAAACGACTTTTCATCCAAAGTCGTTTTCTTCTTTCTTAAGCTCCAATGTTACGTTCGACAGATAGGGAGCCTTTTCCTTTATAGCTTACCATATAATAGATGAAACTCATGAGAACAGCTCCATAGATGATGAACCAGGTATTCAGCCCGCCATTGATGATCGCCATCCCCAATGTTCCACCGGCTAAAAGATAGTAGCCTAGCGGGAACAGAACTCTGCGGATCAGTGCGCCTTCTTTTCCGACAAGTCCAACGGTAGCGGATGCAGCAACCACATTATGGACACAAATCATATTTCCTGCCGCACCCCCGATTGCCTGAAGCGCCACGACCATCCCGGCCTGATTGACGTTCAATCCGACACTCTCAGCCGTTCCGAATTGGAAAAGGGAGAACATCATATTGCTGAAGGTGTTGCTTCCTGCAACGAATGCGCCCAAGGCCCCTACTACAGGTGCGATGACAGGCCAGAAGTCACCGACCATATTGGAAATTCCTGCTGCGAGTACAAGCGGCATATTCTTTCCAACCAGCTCTTCAGCAGCGGCTGCCACTTTATCTGCACTCAGTGATGTTAACAGGAAAATCTTGATCATCGGAACGGCAAAGATGAGTGCTGCCCCTGCAGAGATAACTGTATTAAATGAATCTTTCCAGGCTTTTTGATAGTTTGCCTTTTTCATAGAGTGAAGGAAAAAGGTCAGAACCGATATCGTGACAAAAATAAATCCTGGTAGGAAAAGAGGGCTAGTGGCAGAATCGATGCCGGAGCCAAAGACATTTTCGAGCTTGATGGTCACTACAGGGTCTTTCAATAGAGTGCCCAACGAATCTACCGTTCTTGTTAACACCAAAAGTCCCGCAACAAGCACATATGGAAGCCAGGCCATCCAAATGCTGATGCTTTTCTTATCCTTTTGCACTTCCAAGGTCTGATGATTGAGGGCGCCAAGCCATTCAGGCTCCCAACGATTTTTGGCTTCAAAATCGAAATGCTGTCCTTCTTTTGGAATCAAGAATCCAGCTTTTGCTGCCGGTACGACAATCATCAAGCCGATCAAGGAACCGATCAGGGAAGGGAATTCCGGTCCTAAAAGAAGGGCGATCAAGTAATAGGGAATCGTAAAGGCTGCCCCCGCAAAAATAGCGAATTTCCAAACCTTCAACCCTTCCCGGAAAGACCGCTCTTTTCCAAAATAGCGTGTTAGCATCGCGACCATGAATAATGGGATAAGTACCCCTATCGCCATATGGAAGAAGCCGACATTTGCTGCAATTTGCAGGAGATACTGATCAAAGGTCATGCCTTGAACATCTAAAGCATTCGTTACGGCCGTCTGATCGCGAAGCCCTGTGTTTACGCCAACCTGTATCGGTGTCCCGATTGCGCCAAAGGAAACCGGCGTACTCTGGATGATCAGGGCAACCATGACAGCCGCGAGCGCTGGAAAGCCGATGGCAACGAGCAGGGGTGCGGCAATTGCTGCAGGTGTTCCAAAACCGGCTGCACCTTCAATAAATGCTCCAAACAGCCAGGCTATGATGATGGCTTGAATACGGCGGTCAGGCGAGATGCTGATGAAGCCCTGCCTGATGGTGTTGATGGCACCGCTCTCTTTTACCGTGTTGAGTAAAAGAACGGCTCCAAATACAATAAATAAAATATCCAGTGCAGTAAAAATACCATTTACAGCAGCTCCGGCCACGACATTCACACTAGTTCCCCATAGGAAAATGGCGGAAAGAACAGTGACGATCAGTGCGACCGGCATGGCTCTGCTTGCTGGCCAGTTCAGAATCACGAGAAACAGCATGATGGTGATCACCGGTAAAATAGCGATAAGTGATAGGAATCCTAAGCCCATTCGTGTACCTCCAGATAGAGTGTCTTTTAAAGCGTTTTCATTTTTGTTAGTTAAGGGTAGGTCTGTTAATCATTTGGTCATCTGATGATTATATGTATATGTTAGTGTAAGCGTAAACAATATTCAATCTATTTTTTCGATTCTTACGAATTTTCTATAACCAATCCGGGGAGATTCTTTTATTTTTTCGGCTATCATTGATACAATAGTACTAATGGAAGTTAGACACGAGGTGCAGAATGATATACAAAAAAATAAAACCGAAAAAGATATATGAAGAAGTGGCGGACAGCCTGCTTCAAATGATAAAACAGGGAGAATTCCACCCTGGAGATAGATTAAGCTCTGTGGAGCAGCTTTCCGAAAGCTTTCAGGTGAGCCGTTCTGCGGTCCGTGAAGCATTATCCGCGTTGCGTGCGATGGGGATCCTGGATATCCGTCAAGGAGAAGGGACGTTCATCAAAGAGTTTCATGCCGATATGCTTTCCCTTCCGGTTTCCACGGCAGTGCTGATGAGGAAGAACGACTTGGCGCATTTGCTTGAGATAAGAAGAATTCTGGAAGTGGGCGCGGTGGCAGCGGCAGCAAAGCGCCGTAATGAATCCGACATTGCCGCCATGAAAAAAGCCTTGCAGGAAATGAAAGATGCTTTCGGGAACGAGGAGCTTGGAGAACAGGCAGACTTTGCTTTTCACCTGGCTATCGCAGAAGCTTCGCAAAATCCTTTATTGGTCAGCCTGATGAACAGCGTATCCGGCATCATGGTGGAAACGATGAGGGAAACGAGGCGATTATGGCTCTATGGGAAGCAAGTGACATCCGAGAGATTGTACCATGATCACGAAGGCATTTATGAAGCAATAGAGCAGCAGGATGAGGTCCTTGCACAAAAAAGAATTTTGGATCATCTCGAAGCGGTCGAGCAGGTGTTAAGCAAATTTATCCGTCCGTCTGAATAATAAAAATCAGAAAGCAACCTACAGAGGGAAGAAGACGATTCCAAGGGAGGTTGTTTTTCTTTAAACTGGACTGGATCTGAAATTATTTTAATCATCAGATGACCAGTTGACTAATTTAATGGTTTGTAAGATGATAAGATTACTATAAAAGTAAACGCTTTCTGATAGAGGGGAGTTTTCGGGATGAAGGTAAGTTTATTCGCAACGTGCCTTGTGGATATGTTCCAGACGAATGTCGGAAAGGCGACAGTTGAGGTGTTGGAGAGATTCGGTTGTGAGGTGGATTTTCCAGAAGGGCAGATCTGCTGTGGTCAGCCAGCCTATAATAGCGGCTATGTGAAAGAGTCGAAGGAAGCCATGAAAAGGATGATCCGCACATTTGAGAGGTCAGATTATGTGGTCACCCCATCCGGATCCTGTGCTGTAATGTTCAAGGAATATCCTCATGTTTTCAAGGATGACCCGGTCTGGAAGGAGAAGGCCGAGAAGCTGGCAGCCAAAACGTACGAGTTCACGCAGTTCCTTGTACAGGTGTTGGAGGTGGAGGACGTCGGTGCGAAGCTTTCGGGCAGAGCAACCTATCACACAAGCTGCCATATGACGAGGTTGCTTGGTGTAAAGGATGAGCCGATGAAGCTGCTCGCAAAGGTCGAGGGATTGGCATTCGCGCCACTGCCGAATGCCCATAACTGCTGTGGATTCGGCGGGACATTTTCCGTGAAGATGGGCAATATCTCCGAGCAGATGGTTGATGAAAAGGTTCACCATATTGAAGAAGTGCAGGCTGATTATCTCATTGGAGCTGATTGCGGCTGCCTGATGAATATCGGCGGACGTTCGAAGCGTCTCGAAAAGCAGGTAAAAGTGATGCATATTGCTGAAGTGTTGAATAGTCGTTAAGAGAGGAGGCGCAGATATATGGCATTGAAAATAGGGAACGACTCGTTTAAGGACAGAACAAAAAAAGGCATCGACGACCAGTTCATGCGCGGCGCGGTGGCAAGTGCCCAGGAGCGGCTGCGGACTAGAAAGATAGAGTCGACCGTCGAGCTTGGCGACTGGGAGGAGTGGCGTTCGCACGGCGAAGAGATCCGTCAGCATGTACTCGATAATCTCGATTATTACTTGCATGAACTAAGTGAAAATGTGGCGAAACGTGGTGGGCATGTCTTTTTTGCGAAAACAGCCGAAGAGGCAAACGCGTATATCCAGGACGTGGCTCAGCGTAAAAATGCCCGGAAAATCGTCAAGTCCAAGTCGATGGTAACGGAAGAGATCTCGATGAACGAAGCGTTGGAAGCGGTCGGCTGCGAAGTGATCGAAACGGACCTTGGGGAATACATCCTGCAAGTGGATGACCATGACCCGCCATCCCATATCGTGGCGCCTGCCTTGCATAAAAACAAGCAACAGATCAGGGATGTTTTCCGCGAAAAGCTGGCTTATCAGAAGACTGAAAAGCCGGAGGAACTCGCCCTGCATGCCCGTGAAATGCTGCGAAAGGAATTCCTCTCAGCAGACATCGGAATCACAGGCTGTAACTTTGCTGTTGCTGAATCCGGTTCTATCAGTCTCGTAACCAACGAAGGAAACGCGAGATTAGTAACAGCCCTGCCGAACACGCAGATTACTGTGATGGGAATGGAGAGACTCGTTCCAACCTATGAGGAGCTCGAGGTCCTGGTCAGTCTTCTGACACGCAGTGCGGTGGGACAGAAGCTGACGAGCTATGTGACGACCTTGACCGGTCCGCGGGAAGAGGGCGATGTCGATGGCCCGGAAGAATTCCACTTGGTCATTATTGATAATGGCAGATCCAAAATACTTGGTACGGAATTCCAGTCCGTGCTGCAGTGCATCCGCTGTGCGGCATGTATCAACGTTTGTCCTGTTTACCGGCATATAGGCGGTCATTCTTACGGCAGCATCTATCCTGGTCCGATCGGGGCGGTCTTGACACCATTGCTCGACGGGTATGACGACCACAAGGAGCTGCCATATGCTTCGACCTTATGTGCAGCCTGTACGGAAGCATGTCCGGTGAAAATACCGCTGCATGACCTGCTGCACAAGCATCGCCAAAAAATAGTCGAAATAGAAGGCCGTGCTCCCATTTCCGAAAAGCTTGCGATGAAAGCGTTCGGCCTTGGTGCAGCTTCACCTCTCATGTATAAGGTCGGCTCCAAGCTGGCACCGTCCGCCCTGAATCCTTTTACCGTCGATGATTCGATATCAAAGGGGCCGGGCCCCCTAAAAAGCTGGACGGCAATCAGGGAATTCCCGGCACCAGACAAAAAACGATTCCGTGACTGGTTCGACGAACGGGACAAAGGAGGGAAATCCAATGAACGGAACGATTCATAACAGGGACACCTTTTTATCAACCATCTCAACAAGCCTCGGCAGGCCGGTTCGAAAGGAAGGCGTGGTGCGTCCGGCCTGGAAACATCAGCCTCAGTGGAAGGTGTTGAAGGACGCCACACAGGATGAGCTGGTCGAGGTGCTGAAGAAGCAGTGTGCGCATATTCATACGGATATTTTGGAGACTTCTGCTGCTCACTTGGCTGAAGCATTGAAGCAGGTCGTGGACGGATATGGCGGCGGCCAGGTGATCACATGGGATGATCCGCGTTTTGAGGAATTTGGCTTGAGGGAGGAAATGGCTTCTGATGGAATGGATGTTCATGTGTGGGACCCCTCAATCGGCGAGGAGAACATTGCTGTGGCAGAACGCTCCAATGTAGGCATTACCTTCAGCGACCAGACGCTTGCAGAATCCGGAACAGTGGTCCTTTTCAGTGGAGGTGGAAAAGGCAGATCGGTGAGTTTGTTGCCTGCGACCTACATTGCCATTATTCCGAAAAGCACGATTGTTCCCAGGATCACACAGGCGGCCCAGGGTATTCATAGCCGAGTTGTAGCTGGAGAGAAAATACCAAGCTGCATCAACTTCATCAGTGGACCGAGCAACTCGGCTGATATTGAGATGAACCTGGTGGTCGGGGTGCATGGGCCGATTAAGGCTACGTATATTGTGGTGGAGGATAAGTAGGGGTGAGGTATTCACTGCCGTTCCAAGTAAAAAAGAGGACCAAGAAAATTAAAGGGTTCCGTTATCTATCGCAAACATAGAAAATCTAACGTAAACTGCCCATCAAATTGTATGCTAATTTGATGGGCAGTTTTTGTTTATATCAAAGGTTTTTCAGTCAAAAAAGAAGTGATTTTGCAGGTGGATTTGTACCCCTATTTGCAACATAACAATGACCATTGTAAGACGACAAAAACACCTGCAATTAATGATGCAAATTCAAATACAAGAAATTGTTAACAAAATTGCTATGCAATTTTGTTGAAGGGTAAGTGGAATTTTATGTTAAAATAAATCAAGATACAACGTAAGCGTTATTCCGTTAAAGGGCAGGTTAGTTGAACAAGAGTGATAGGAAACATCATTTTATTGAGGGGTGAGATTTATGGGCTTTTGGTATTTCTTAATATTGTTTGTAGGAATATTTTTAGTTGTTAAAGGGCTACGTGGGAATAAAAATATTAGCTTGATAATTGTAGGGCTTTTATGTACTGCGTTCTCAATATTTATGTTTTCTCCAGGGAGTGCTGAAATCATTTCGGAATTATTTAATTTGGATTAGAGTGAACACCTAATGTGGATTTTCACTAACCGGGGCGTTTGCTGAACAAGCAGCCGCCTTTTATTAAAGTAAAGGGCAGTTAAATGGAAGAAGGAATTAGGGTGCTAAATACATAAAAAGAAGGTAACTATATGGAGTTCTTGACAGAGAAGTTATTATTTATAGCTTTATTTATCTTTATCATCCATTCGGTGGAAACACTCGCATATGCTGTGAGGTTATCAGGTGCAAGGGTTAGAATGATAGCGTCAGCTTTATCTCTTTTTAACATAATGGTCATTGTCTCAAGGTTAGCAAATATGATGCAACAACCTTTCACTGGGAGTTTAATTGATACTGCTCCTAAGGAAAATGCTCTAGAGTTTGTGGAAACACAATTTCGAATTCTTATTGGAGCTTCAACAGTTGGAACGGTATTTGGAATTATTCTACTGCCAAGTTTCATAGCCTTATTTTCAAGGGCGATTATTCATTTATCAGAGGAGAAGGGTTCTGTTCCCTCTTTAATGAAAAAAATATTTTCCATACAGTACATAAAGCGTGGCATTACCCATTTTAGTCTACCTAAGTTTTCTTACTTGCAGGGTACTAAGGTGAAAGCTATGCCAATCAAATTATTTTTTGTAAATATGGTAATAACAGCAATTTATACAATAGGTGTATTAGCAGCACTTTATGCTGCTTTATTAGTTCCCGAAAGAGCATCTACGGCTATTATGGCTTCAGGATTAATAAACGGAATAGCCACAATACTTTTGGTAATCTTTATTGACCCAAAAATATCTGTCATCGCTGATGATGTTGTTAATCAAAGAGGAAGCTACAAAATGCTAAAGAGCATTTCTATAATGATGGTAACTTCAAGGTTATTAGGCACTTTGCTTGCTCAATTCTTGTTTATAGGGGGAGCAAAATATATTGCTTGGTTTACAAAGTTCATTGTATGAACGTTATTCAATTATCTAGGGCTTTAATTGAATAACAAGTTTACAAAATCATAAAAACCCATAGTCATTAGGTCTGGGTTTTTTGCTGTTAAATTTAGTGTTATTTGCAATGCTATTTCTGCTGCTAATTAGGGTGTGATTAAAGGTTTTCTCTCCTTAAACGGAACCCCTTATTTTTTATCTAGAGGGGTTTTTCGTTGTAAAAGACTTACATATTTAAGTAGTTCAGTGTAAACTGAATTTACAGAAATAATTGAACAAAATAATCAATATTTTGATGCGCTATTTAAATTGGAAAAGGAGGAAACTTATGAAAAAGTATATTTGTAATGAGTGTGGAGGAGAATTCTCCAAAAATCAACTCGATTCGGAATTACTGGTAGATGGTGAGTCTTTCTGCAAAGGATGTGCTAGCAGCTTAATGGAAGAAGGAAGAGACTCTGTAGATCCTAATCATAATTTTGATTCGTATGAAGACTGGGACAAAAATGGACGTTAACTAAAATAACAGAAGTATTAAGAATAGACCTCAATAAAGTTGGTTAAGATTTTTTATTATTTCTTTGCTTACTATATTGGGTGCTATAGTATATTCGCTTTCCGAAACAATCAATCTTTTTTTGAAAAAACAATCTTATATCTGCTCGATAAGAACCCATTTTGATCAATCTTTTGACAAATTGGGTTCTTATTACTTATTGTAACATGTGGGTTTGGGAGGTGCTTATGAACAAACCTCATTTATAAGCTACACAAGTGCCTCACTCACCCGCAGTCACTGGCTCTATTGTCCGCAAACGGCGGATCAAAACACCGCACAACTGGCTCATTCTGTTCGCAATACTCAGCTATCGGGTGCGTTAGTTCAATAACACTCTTCAGCAATTTGGAGCTTATGTTGAATAAGGAGGATTACTCTACTGCAATCCTCCTTCATTCATATAATCACTGAAGGTTTTTATTAGCTCGTTGGAGAATTAAAGAAGTATAAGGAGTGAAGAGTAATGACTGCTACATATACTACTACAGAATGGTCTATTCAACCAAATGAAGCATTCGATATGGTCTTATTTTTAAATGCTATATCAAATAATGATTTTTACAATAGACACTATCAAGGTGTTAGAGAACATTATAGTCCTAGACTTGGAGACGCTGGATTAAAATTAATAGATCAGGTAGTTTCATTTTTTACAATGTCGGGGCTTTGTAAATTACTATCTTATTTTAGTGTGAAATCTCTAGATGATGTTATTAAGTCCCTGCAAGACTTCAATCAATTAATTAACAATATTGATATAAAAGAAGAATACATAAAACAACTCGCTGCTAATGTATCAGAGAAAAGAGAACTTTTATTAGATTGCTTTGTTCATATAAAAGAATCTGATATAGATGAAAATTGGAGACGAAATATTAAACCATCAATACAAAATGTTGCGGATCAATTAAATGGTGCGATGTCATCATTAATTCCATATCATAATCTTCGAACCACGCTCTCAACATTTTTAGGAACCGATTTACTATCGAAATCATATCAAGTTTATTTGGCTACATATATTAAACCCATAGCTTTCCAACTGTCAAAACAAGGTATGGTAACACATCAAGGACCACCAGGTTATATGCCTTTACCAAAACAGATTGCTTGCATTTGTATTCACGAGACAATTCACGGGTTTCCGGGTTCAGAAATAGCACAAATTGAACAAGAAAAATTACGCTTAAAAAGCGAAACATTCAATCAAAGTTACTTAGATATTATAAATAATTGGCACAGTGGACCTGAAGAATTTTTTGTGGTTGGAGCCGAAGCCTATTTAACACAAGCTCTAAATTTACGAACAAATGATGAATGTATTCAATATTTAAATACCCAAAATAATGGTATGCGATTTTCAATGGAGATATATAAAAAGTTGCGTAAAGAAAAACCTGAACAGAATTCTAATTGGATGGGTTTTGGGGAATGGGTATCAAAGGCACTTAAGAATAATGAAATTTACATTTGAGAAAATATTGTCTATTAACAAGTGTGGGTTCCTTAAAAGTAGGAATCCTCATTTCTTATAGTGCGAACGGGTGCTTATCTTCAAAAAGAAAATATAATGATCTTCCATAATCTAGGAGCGATTGCAGTGTATTGAGTCGCTCTTTATTTGATAATTGGAGAGATTAGCTATACAAGGATAAAGTCTATATTATGTGGGAGACTAACGGAAAAAAATAAAGGTGATTAATTGAAAAAAATATTAGCTTTTTTAATTTTATGTACTTTTATTATAACAACTTCAGCTTATGCTAACTTACCCACAAAAACCGAAGCAACAAGAGAAAATTTGTTAGAAGATGCCGTTATTGATTTATTGCAACCACAAATGTATGAAGCAGTTCAAAAACATTATGGCACAACCTATGATAAGGCTTTTCAATGCTTAAGAGTAATAGAGATCAAAAAGCTTCACCACCCAGGGTCTTGGATGTTTGAAGCTACTTTGGAAGGGAAGACTTACTCTGGGGCTCATAGTCCACCGCACGATATATTTACGGTAGTAGTAAAGAAAGATTGGGAGGATAAAGGTTGGGTGCTAAAGGAATATAAAGTAAGAAAATATGTCCCAAATCAAAATTTTGAATGCAGAGACCCTGCATAAGAATTTGTAATGATATAAATGGAGTCTTCAACAATCTAGGAGCGATTGTTGAATATGCGGTTTAACAAATTATACGGTTTATAACTCAGTTCATTTTCGATCTGGGTTATTTTTTTTATACAAAAAGCACTGCAAAAGCAGTGCAATTTTAACTACATATTAACTTGCATTTAATAACGCAAAAAGAGTTTTTGTGATAGGTAACGGAACCCGTTACAAGAAAATGGTCCTCTTTTTCGTTGTATACGATCTACTGCCTTCAGCGGAACAACACTGGTTTTAGTTTAGGTGTTTAATTACTGCCATTTCCTTACCGAACCTATCACCATTATCAATAAATCCCAGACTTGAATATAATTTATGTGCGCCAGTATTATCAGGATGATAACCTACAACAATTTTTTGTGCATTTGGCAGTTTAGCCATCTCTGAAATCATTAAATCAGTCGCCGCTTTTCCGATACCCCTGCCTTGGAATTTTTTATCCACCATTATTCTATATACCCAATAACCATCAAGTTCTTCTTGAACAGAATTGTACATTAAAAAACCGACTGCTTTATCCTCGAAGTATATCGCAAATGGTTTTAATGTAGGTTCAAATTTAGATTGAGCAATGGATACAGCATTTGGCACCATGTATTCTTTTTGTTCCCTTGATACCTCTAATTCACAACATTCATACCAGTTATCTGCATTTAATTCTACAATTTTTACATTCTTCATACTCATAATTTTCCCCTTTCAAATCTGGGAAAACGCATAACAACAGTTTTGTTTAGGTGTTATCCCCTTGTAGTCATCAATAATTAAAATTCGTTTGTTTGACATAATGAACGCCTCCTCCAACGATTTATGCCTCTAATTCGTATGATTGAATTAGAGGCACTATTTAATAATACTATAATTTTCTTGTGAATTCCTTTAATTTAAAATAATTACTTAAATTAAGGGTTCTTTAAATTCAAAAGGGTATGACTTCACAGACAGCAGGTACTCAATCCGTCCAAACCTCCGCCTCACTGCCAGCCCTCTCATAATAGCGAATCGCTGTTGGCGAGAGCTTCAGCAGGAGATACTCCGGATCATCCGGGCTCTTGATCCATTCGGAAAGCTTATCGTCCCAGAACTTGTTTTTCAGCTCCTGACTTTCTTCCAGTGTTGCCTCCGCCTCGATTTCCGCGTATGGCTCATTCCAGCTTGTGTTTTCCATCCCGAGCAGTATATGCACGTGGGGATTGGCTTTGATGTCTTCGGTTTTATGGGTATGTTGATTGGTTGCGGTATAGAGGGTCAGGCCCTCATGAAAAAAAATCATAAAACGGGAATACGGCCGATTTCCCCTGATAGTCGCTAGTGTGCCTACTTTATGGTCACTGAACATTTTCGATAGTTTATTTTTCAAGGATTCACTCATGTTGTATCTCACCTTTCTAATTGAACCTTTCATGGTTAATGTGTCATATTTTTTTATTTTTTAATCAAGAATGTATTTGGAATCAGGCAATAAAAGTAGGAAGGTGGGTATATTATTAGAATCTGAATAGAAAAAGAGGGTGAGATCTTGTATAAGATATTTTTACTTATGATTGCAGTGGGACTGCCTTTAAGTGTATTGGGCAACATCCTGCACTGGCCTGTCGTCATGATGTTTATCGTCTTCAGCTTGACCATCGTGGCCTTGGCAGGATATATGGGTCGTGCCACAGAAAGCATCGCCATCCATACCGGTCCGAGGATCGGCGGACTCATCAATGCTACTTTTGGGAATGCAGTTGAACTGATTATTGCCTTTTTCGCCTTAAAAGCAGGATTGATTACAGTTGTTCTCGCTTCCCTGACTGGGTCCGTCCTTGGAAACCTCCTTTTGGTTATGGGCTTATCCTTTTTTGTTGGAGGATTGAAATTTAAACGACAGAAATTTAACGTTTTTGATGCGCGGCACAATTCCGGGCTGCTAGTATTTGCTGTACTGGTTGCCTTCGTTATTCCGGAGGTTTTTGCTACTGAGATGGGTGCGCGTGATACCTTTACCTTCAGTGTGGGGATATCGGTTATTATGATCCTCCTATATCTGGCTGCACTGTTCTTTAAACTCGTCACCCATCGAGGGGTCTATCAGAACGAACATGCAGAAGGGGCTGGACACGAAGAGGAAGTCGCGGAATGGAGCAAAGGTAAAGCAATTCTGATTCTGCTTCTTGCGACTCTCGCGGTTGCATATGTATCCGAAAGCCTTGTTCATACGTTTGAAGAAGTAGGAGAAGCATTCGGCTGGTCCGAGCTGTTCATCGGGGTCATTGTCGTCGCCATTGTCGGTAATGCTGCCGAGCATGCCTCTGCCATCATCATGGCTTACAAAAATAAAATGGACATTGCAGTGGAAATTGCAGTAGGTTCGACCTTGCAGATTGCGATGTTTGTTGCACCGATTCTTGTATTGACCTCAATATTTTTCGAAACACAGATGCCATTGGTTTTCACCTTGCCGGAGCTTATTGCGATGGGAACAGCAGTCTTACTTGCCATTGCGATCTCCAACGACGGAGAGACCAACTGGTTTGAAGGGGCGACCATCCTTGCGGCGTACTTGATTATGGGGATTGGATTCTTTTTTCTATAAAATAAATGGACAAAAAAAGACTCTGTGCTGGTAGGCTCTGCACAGAGTCTTAAACATGTAGGACAAACAAGAACATTCTAAGTACGCATTTTAGGAGGTAAAACATAATAAACTAAGGAATGAAAAGCTTTGTAAGTAGGGGGAGATCCCTCCTTCACTCTTGGTTGTAGGGGCTTTTATTCCCTCCTTCATTATAGGGTTAGTATACTATATAAGCGGAATCTTGTAAATATTCTGATTTATTTAATCTTTTTTTCTTTTTCATATTTAACTCTTTTCTGATTACAATGGTAAGAGCAAGGACAAGTTTTATAATGAAGGAGAAATTGTTTTGATTATTCGCGTATTATTTTATTTAATTGGATTATTTATTCTTTCCTTTGGTGTTAGCTTAACCATAAAATCGAATCTTGGAGCGGGAGCCTGGGATGCACTGAACGTTGGTTTATCCCAGACAATCGGATTGACAGTCGGAAGCTGGGTATTAATCGTCGGAATCATCCTGATCATAGTGAATGCCTTTCTTGGTAAGAAAAGACCTGATTACTTGGCGGTCATCACGATTTTTCTTGTTGGCACATTCATCGACTTTGTGCTTCTCTTTTTGCTGGAGGCATGGCTACCGGTAGATACGGTTGTTCGCTTCATCACGTTATTGGGTGGGGTTGTGGCATTATCTTTCGGAATTGCCATCTACCTGCAGGCCAAATTTCCACTCGTACCTATCGACAATCTGATGGTATCCCTGCAGGAGCGCTTCAACATCAAACTGATGACGGCAAAAACACTTGGAGAAATCCTGGCACTGATCTTCGCCTTCATCTTCAAGGGTCCAATCGGGATCGGGACACTCATCATCACGTTCGGCATCGGACCGCTGATTCAAGTGTTTTTCCCTAGTGTGGAAAGAGTGTATAAAAAACTGCGACACGAGAGCTGATGAGCTTTCGTGTTTTTTGTTTTTCGCATGGGAAGGAGTGGTCAGAAATTGTGAACGTGAGGATATGGAGGAGTTATGTGAGAATAGAGTCGATTTACGTTAGTATAATCCAGCTCTATGTGAAGAATTACATGAGTTATGTGAGAATAAACGCTAATTGAGTGAGGATATCCTTAAAAATCAGTTCCCAAAAGTAAGCATCACAGAGCCACACTAAATTATGATCATTTTGTAAAAAATATCCCCAAATGTGGATAATCTCAAAAGGGTTCGAAAATGATAACAGTACAAAGATTATTTTAGTGAATGAAAGGGGTATTACAGCATGCGAATCCTTCAACTACTTTTCATCCTGGTACTTTCTTTTGGGCTTGTAACTGGTGCACATGCAGAACAGGCTGCGAAAGGTAAAACAGATGATAAGGCAATCGTGGTACCGAATTCCGTTTTGGATATTTCAAAGGACAATACGTATCCGAACCCTGCCGAAGATGTTCCGTATCTGCAGCCAAGCGAGTTGACGCAAGAACTAATTGATTCTTCCAATGTAATAATTGAAAACCCGAACCTGATCAAAATTATGAACGAATCCAGCATCAAGCCATCTCCGGTCGCAATCGGCTATCGTGCGACCATCTATCTCGGTCAATGGCCGTTGTATTATGAATCCAACGAGACGAATGTGAACTGGGAATACCAGAAAATCAACACCAACTATGCTGACAACCGCGGTGGAAATATACCACAGCAGATCTACTACCGTCAGGAAGCGCAGAAAAATGTAAAAGGCGGACTGACCTCGAAGGTTGCTAGCTCTGAAGAAGTGAAGCAGATGATGATGCTAAAAGCGATGCAAAAAACGAAGCTTCCGCTATCCTTCCAGACCATCGTCGGGGCAGGGACGAAAAAGGATCAGATCTACAATATTCCAGTCAAAAAGCTCGGCTACCTATATGCCTTCTCTCCGGCAGTGAACGAAAAAGGAAAAATCACCTACGGAGAAGTGTACCTAGTCCTCAAAGGCAAAGAAATGAAAATCGTCGTCAAAAACGTCACATCCCAAGGAATTGGCGCCTGGATCCCCGTTCAGGACCACGTATCCTTCATCTTTGCGGCGTCGGACAGACCGCGATAATAAAAAATAGGGGTCAGGCCCCTATTGCGTTAGTGCTTTAATGCGGCGGGGGTCAGGCCCCTGTTGCGTTAGTGCTTTAATGTGGCGGGGGTCAGGCCCCTATTGCGTTAGTGCTTTAATGCGGCAGGGGTCAGGCCCCTATTGCGTTAGTGCTTTAATGTGGCGGGGGTCAGGCACCTGTTGCGTTAGTGCTTTAATGCGGCAGGGGTCAGGCCCCTATTAAAATGTCCCTAAAATTTGTTCTAAAAAACGAGTAGGTATGTTCACCTAAATTCATTTATGCCGAAATAACTAGTAGTGTTAGTTTTTTCAGGGGGTAGGTGGAAACAAGGTGGGGGTGCCTTATATTTATTTTTTATTGATTTTACTTGCTGTTGGGCTGTATTGGCTGGCCAAGCGAAATGTGAAATCAAGTGTAGGAAAGACTATATATAAATCAACGGGAATTCATACAGAATACCTTCGTATTGACCTGGCAAATAGACAGGTAACAGGAAGGGTTTCCTATCAAGGGAAGGTCTATATGCTCGTATACGTGGATGTTGCAGCTGACACGGTCAAAGTAAATGGTAGCATCCAGGAGCTCACACACTTAACGGACAATATGACAGAAGAAGACTACATAGAAGTTATTATAACGACGGCCAAGTTCTACATAGAAAACGGTATCAGTGATCCGAAAGCTTACTACGAAGCACAAGTAACATCTAATTAAAAATGGAGCCTTGAGAGATTTTCCTCTCGGGGCTTCTATTTATTTTGGTCAGGCCTATCTTGGACAATATATCCTATACAACAAAAAAACTTGGGGAATGTCCCCAAGTTTTATCTGTCTATTTTGTCATTTTCGTTTCTCGCACTGTAAAATCCAACTTTGGATAATAGGCGTTTTTTACCAGAATGTTCGGCCCCAAGCAAGCAACAGCCGGGCAATGGCAGTCCAATTCCTTGGCAATCGACGTTTCTTTCCATTTTGCATAGGCAGCAGGAAGGTCGGTGGTCTGGATATTGCCAAGCGGCGGCGTGTCGCCAAAGTCTGTCACAATGATGTCGCCGTTAAAGATGTTCACATTCAGACGGGAACGGCCATCCGGATCATTTCTTACTGTCACGTTCTTGGCCTCGTACACCCGCTTCAACAAAGCAAGGTCCTCCGGATTATCGCTGCACGGATAGAATGGTAGTGTACCGAACAGCATCCACACATCCTCATGGCGCATGTCCAGCAGACGGTGGATGGCAGATCGCATTTCATCCAGGGTCAGCACCTCCATGCCGCTGGCGAAATCACTAGGGTACATTGGGTGCACCTCATGTCTCTGGCAGTTCATCTCCTCGACAATCTGCTTATGGATATGCTCAATGTGAGGAAGGGTGCGCTTGTTCAGCATCGTTTCTGCCGACACAATAACGCCTGCCTTCGTAATCGCCTTAGAGTTCTCAATCATCTTTTCAAAATACTTCGCACGCTGCGCATAGGTCGGCTTCCGTTCCATCATGGCGAAGCCGCCCTCGACGAAATCGTCCATTGTTCCCCAGTTATGCGAGATATGCAGCACGTCCAAATATGGAATGATCTTTTCATAACGTGCTAAATCCAGGGTCAAATTCGAATTGATCTGTGTACGAACGCCGCGTTCATGGGCATACTTAAGTAAAGGAACCACATACTCATTGACCGATTTCAACGACATCATCGGCTCGCCGCCTGTGATGCTGATCGACCGCAGACGAGGAATCTCCTCTAAGCGCTGCAAAAGCAAGTCCAAAGGAAGAGCCTGCGGATCCTTTGGCTGAAGCGTATATCCAACTGCACAGTGCTCGCAGCGCATATTGCAGAGGGTGGTTGTGGTGAATTCCACATTAGTAAGGTCCATCTGGCCGTACTCTTTTACATCTAAATAAGCTTCCCATGGGTCATAGGAAGGCGTAATGGGCATTAAAGTTGTTGTTTTCATCTATACTCCTCTTTCCATAAAAACCTACCCTACATTGTATCACGATTTCGGGGCGGAGAGCTTGGGAAAATTCATATTTGGTTGAATGTATGCATGGAGTACGGTACGATAGAATCAAAACTTTGAGGAAATAAGGAAAGGTGAGGAAATTATGGGTAAAGCAACAGAGAACAAGGATTCCCAAGTAGATTACCTGAAAAACCGCTTGAATATGTTTTTGGAGGTAGTCGACTCCCTTGATCCGGAATCAACAGACGTAGAGGACATCGATCGCCTGATTCAAATGCTGGATGATCTGGAAGGCAAATATAATCAGTTTAAGAAGGATTGGTAAAATAAAAATAGAAAAGGGCTCTTTGCTTAAATGAGACCTTTTCTATTTTTTATTTTTTTCTTCGATAGATCTCCAACAACTCCACCACCGAAATTCCATCTATCTTCATCCCGGAGAGGTCACTATTGTTGATTTCTACATTTTCCAACCTGCAATTGTTAAACCTGGCCCCCATCAATTCACACCGTTCAAACGTTACAGGTGCACTCTCAATGGTCGTATCACTGAACTCGACCCCACTCATCTCCACATGCTTCACTCTAGTCCCCGAAAGGTTCAAGTCAGCAATCAAACTATCACGAAAATTGATGTTCTGAAACCTGGAGGCGCTTAAATTGATATTGCTGAAATGCGCGCCAGCTAAGGTGCTATTGCTGAAAGCACTGTTTGCTAAGTTTGTCTCGTAGAAGGTCGCGCCTTCGAGATTGCGTGTTTCAAACTCATTTTCATAGGGAGTTTCCGTGTTATTCATGCGTTTGATGTAACAAACCTCTTCCTCCGTTTCAAACGTCCGTTCATAACCCATCTTCTCGTAAAAATGGAGGTTCCCTTTTTGCCGAGGGGAGGTTTCCAAGTCCCAGGTAGATACATTCGGAAAGGCTTCTTCCATTAACCTTATCACCTGTGAACCAAAGCCTTTCCCCTGGAATGAAGGGTCGACGAAAATTCGGTCAATCCTGCCAAACCGTCTACCTGTCAGTGTTAAAATTACCCCACCTACAAGTTGCTCTTCCGCTATTATTTTGTAATAGGTAAGCTCTTCAATCATATACCGTGTATTCTGTACGGAATCATATCCAGGCGGTTGGATGTTATAGTCCACGATATGCGAGTCTACTGTGCCAAGCCAGCTGATAGCTTCCTTATCAAATGTTCTTTTCATAATGGCAGTAAGCTGTTCCGCATCTTCAAGTCTTGCCGGTAAAAGTTTGATCTGAGACATGTTTGTTTCTCCCATCTTCTTTATCATTTTTCACTTTACCACAAAAATCCAATTAAGTGTTGTAAGTAATGGGGTTTTGATGGAATCGGTTACAAATCCCTTTAACCTTCTAAATAGAACAAGTATAATGAATGGTGTATAAAAGAAACGTAGATAACTTTTTCAACCGGGGATAGGAGAGGGATTAAGAAATGGAAAAATTATTTGAAAGTATGTATAGGCTGATTGTGGAAACTTCCACAAAACTACCGAAAGATGTGCGTCGTGCGATTGCGAAGGCGAAGCTGAGCGAGAGCGCCGGGACGAGAGCGGCGATGTCCCTTGCGACGATCACTGAAAACATTACAATGGCGGATGAGAATGTGTCCCCGATCTGTCAGGACACAGGACTTCCTACTTTTAAAATAAAAACGCCGGTTGGAGTGAACCAGCTGGAAATCAAAGAAGCGATTTATACAGCTATTGCGCAGGCAACAAAAGACGGAAAGCTGCGTCCGAACTCGGTGGATTCCTTGACTGGTGCAAACAGCGGGGACAACCTTGGTGTAGGAACGCCTGTCATCAAGTTCGAGCAATGGGAAAAGGATTACATAGATGCTCGCCTTATATTAAAAGGTGGCGGCTGTGAGAACAAGAACATCCAATACAGCTTACCATGTGAACTCGAAGGGCTTGGCCGTGCGGGCCGTGACCTTGATGGAATCCGCAAATGTGTGATGCATTCAGTGTACCAGGCACAGGGTCAAGGCTGTAGTGCCGGTGTCATCGGTGTTGGAATCGGTGGCGACAGAACATCCGGTTATGAGCTTGCGAAGGAGCAATTATTCCGCAGTCTGGATGATGAGAATACGATTCCGGAATTGAAAGAGCTTGAAGAGTATGTGATGGAGAATGCCAACAAGCTTGGAATCGGGACAATGGGCTTCGGCGGCGAAACGACTTTGCTTGGCTGTAAGGTGGGAGTGGCAAACCGTATTCCGGCGAGCTTCTTCGTATCTGTAGCGTACAATTGCTGGGCTTACCGTCGCCTTGGTGTAAAATTAAACGCCGAATCCGGTGACCTGATGGAATGGATGTACCAGGAAGGCGAAATGATCTATTTTTCAAAAGAACTGGCGCAGCAGGAAGAGGTTGCAGCGACTTCCGATTCTCCTGAAATCGTCTTGGAAGCACCGATAACAGAAGAGAAGATCCGTTCCTTGAAGGTTGGGGACGTGGTACGCATCAACGGCCGCATGTTCACTGGCCGTGACGCCATCCATAAATACCTGTCCGACAACGATTCACCGGTGGACCTTGATGGACAAATCATTTATCACTGTGGACCCGTTATGCTGAAGGATGCGGAAGGAAACTGGGAAGTGAAAGCGGCAGGTCCGACTACCTCCATCCGTGAAGAGCCTTACCAGGGTGATATCATGAAGCGCTTCGGTATCCGTGCAGTAATGGGTAAAGGCGGCATGGGAGCGAAAACCTTGAAAGCACTGGAAGAGCACGGCGGCGTGTACTTAAACGCAATCGGCGGAGCGGCGCAGTACTATGCGGACTGTATCAAGGGTGTCGACGGAGTGGATCTGATGGAATTCGGTATTCCAGAAGCAATGTGGCACTTGCGCGTGGAAGGCTTTACAGCGGTTGTAACGATGGATTCACACGGAAACAGCCTGCATGCCGATGTGGAGAAGTCCTCATTGGAAAAGCTGGCGCAGTTCAAGGATCGTGTGTTCAGCTAAGATTAGAAGGTGAGCAGGTCGAATCAGGTGAAATCACGAAAGAGGAAGCGAAAGTAATGCTTGAAGAGCTTGGCATCAAGCCTATGGGAAAATGGCGTCACTTTGGTAAACATGGTTTCGATGCACCGGAAGAGTCCGTAGAAAATCAGGACGAATCTTTATAAAAGCAACAAAAAGGCATCGCCACTCTGGCAATGCCTTTTCTGATTCTTAGAAATACAAGAAATAGATAACCGCCGCCAACACAATCCGGTAAATCGCAAATGGCATCAGCTTGATTTTGTTGATCAGCTTCAAGAAGAAGCGGATGGATACCAGTGCGAAAATGAAAGCACTGATAAATCCTGCTGCAAAAAATGGCAAAGCCTCGATCGAGAAATACTGCCAGTTTTTCAATAAAGATAGGAAGCTTGCACCAGCCATGATTGGTACGGCCATGATGAAGGTGAAGTCTGCTGCAGCACGGTGACTCATACCAAGCAGCACGCCGCCTGAAATGGTCGAGCCTGAGCGGGAAAAGCCCGGCCATAGGGATAAGCACTGGATGAGACCGACTGATAGCGCCTGCTTGTACGTAATCTGGTCAATGCTTTCTGTTTTAGGTGCCTTCGAGCCCAAAAGGTCTGCAGCAATCATGAGGAATGCACCGACCACAAGCCCGATCAGAACGGTTTCAAGTGAAAATAGGTACTCATCTATATAATCCTCAAAAAGGACGCCGAGAATACCTGCAGGAATCAAACCGACAATAACGTGGGTCAGCTTCAATCCCTTTTTTCCATCAACCGTTTTCTTGTTGTCCAATTTCTTAAGTCCGAGCAAGTCATAGAACCTTTCTCTGAATACCACGACTACCGCTAAAATCGAACCGAGCTGAATGACAATTTTAAAAGTGTTGGCTACGTATTTGGTCAAAAACTGCTCCGATTGCAGCCACATATCGTCCACGATGATCATGTGTCCTGTCGAGGAAACAGGTGCAAATTCCGTTAACCCTTCCACTATCCCAAGAATAACTGCTTTTAGTATGGTTAAAAAATCCATTTCTTATCTCCTTATAACATGAATTTCAAGTATATATTAACTGTACTATCATATAACAATTCGCTCAGTTAGAAAATAAATATAATATAGAGATTGGGAAAATAAAATGAGTTTAATGGCATGGTTCGCATTTGCGGTTGCGGCTGGCGCATTTTATGAAGCGGAAACGACAAAACGAAAGCTGGAGAAAAGGATGAATAGACTGGAGGAGGAAATCGAGCTTTTGAAGGGTAAGAAAAAGTGATGAAATCCAGAGGGAATGGAAAAAATTGAAACGTTTTCCCTGTTGGTCCGTAATAACAAGTAACAATCGACGGAAAGGGGAATTACAATGAAAAACAAGAAAGATGCAGGGGTATACCTAATATCCATCATCATTGGGGTCACTATCGGCCTGACAGTTTTTACTCCAATTTTCGAAAGTCAGTTACTTGGAACAGTTATAGGCCTATGCCTGGGAGTCATGATGGGACCGGTCTTTATGAAAGCAATAAAATCAACCTAATTGGAAAACAATACAGAGTATCTTTCCTTCATTCCAAACGAAACCTATACCTACTATCGTTTCACTAAGAAAGGAGGAAAAGAAATGTGGACAAAAGTTCTTATCGTTATGACTGCAATAGCACTATTTTTAATTCCAGAGGTGTGTATTGCTTCTGATTATTCTCATACGACCCTGCATTGGGGCTTCAAGAAAAGCCGTGACCATCTGCCGGCGGATGCCGGAAAGCAGTTGAATGACCTGCTGAAAGAAAATGATGCTTTTTATTTGGGGGATACCACGAAAAAGGAGATTTTCCTAACATTCGATAATGGCTATGAAAATGGCTATACTTCGCAGGTTCTGGATGTACTGAAAGAAAAGAAGGTACCTGCCGCATTTTTTGTGACGGGCTATTATCTGAAGGATCAGCCGGACCTTATTAAACGTATGGTCAAGGAAGGGCATATAGTCGGGAACCATTCCTGGCACCACCCGGACCTTACAAAGGTCAATGATGTCCGCTTCAAAAAGGAATTGGAAATGATTCGCGAGGAATATAAGAGCATTACAGGACTCGACAATATGACGTATCTGAGGCCGCCACGGGGAACCTTCAGTGAACGGACTTTGGTGCTTGCAAATAAGCTTGGCTATCAGCATGTTTTCTGGTCCGTGGCATTTGTTGATTGGAAAACCGATCAGCAGAAAGGCTGGAAATACTCCTATGACAACATCATGGCACAGATCCATCCCGGTGCAATCATTCTTTTGCATACCGTATCAAGTGATAACGCAGAAGCACTGGCGAAAGTGATTGACGACCTTCGAAAGCAGGGGTATGAATTCAAAAGCCTCGATTATGCGGCTGCCCAAAAGTATATCCCGGATCCGATGCTATTATTGCCGGCTAACTAGCTCTTTGACTTCGCTCAGAGGGCTTTTCCTTTTTACCCTCCCCAAACAGGCCGAATCCTACTCGTTTGGCAAGCAACCAGAAAGCCGTTATAATTGGGAAAGGATTAAATAGGAAGGCGGGCGGAGAGAATGACGAAAATTAGTATCGAAGGTCCATATCAGTTTGACAGAGTGCTTCAGCGCTTATCGATTGATCCATTGATGGTGATTGATCATGCGGAAAGATCTGTTCGAGTGCCATTGTATAGAGAAGAAACACCGATCGTCATAAAGGTGAAAGCAACCGGTACAACGAACCATCCGGAATTCGAACTCACTAGCAGCTCAGATTTTTCGGAAAAGGAAATCGACAAGCTAAAAGAGATCTTTCAATGGGACAAGTCTCTGAAGCCAGTCAGCGACCATTTTTCTTCGACCGTCCTGGCGGATATTTTCAAGGAGCATAAAGGAACACCGCTTGTATTGGATTTCGACCTGTATCACTGCCTGATGAAATGCATCATCCATCAACAGGTAAACATGAAATTTGCCCATACCCTGACACAGCGTTTTGTTCATTCCTTCGGTTTCGAGCTGGAGGGAGTCTGGTTTTATCCAAAACCAGAGGATGTGGCAAAGCTTGATTATGAAGACATTACCGCGCTTAAAATGAGCCGTCGCAAAGCGGAATACATCATTGATACATCCAGGCTGATTGCAGAGGGTGAGCTTCCTCTGTACAATCTTTATCAAAAATCCGATGAAGAAATCCTAAAAGAGCTCATCAAAATCAGAGGCATTGGACCTTGGACCGTTCAGAACCTGCTATTGTTCGGACTCGGACGTCCAAACCTTTTCCCTATCGCAGATATAGGCATACAGAATGCCTTGAAAAAACTAAAAGGGCTCGACGAGAAACCGACCATTCTCCAGATGCAGGAATGGAACAAGGAATGGGAGCCGTACTTAAGCTACGCATCCCTTTACCTATGGAGAAGCATCGAACCGCAGCATGAGGAGTTAGTAAAATGAAACCAGATTATAAATCAAGAAAACCGGCACCATCGCAATCACAGGTGACCATGACAGTAGGACAGACATTCCCTCTGACCATCAAGCGCTTAGGAATCAACGGCGAGGGAGTCGGCTACTTCAAAAAGCAGGTTGTCTTCGTGCACGGGGCCCTGCCTGGCGAGGAAGTGGTCGCTGAAGTCACCAACGTCAAACACAAATTTGCCGAGGCGAAAATCAAGAAAATCCGTATAAAGTCGCCGCACCGTACCACCCCGCCATGTCATGTGTATGAACAATGTGGCGGTTGTCAGTTGCAGCATCTGGAGTATGCCCAGCAGCTCGATTACAAGCGGGATATCGTGATTCAGTCACTGGAGCGCCATACAAAGCTTGATGTGTCAAAGCTTGAAATCAAACCGACAATCGGCATGGACGACCCTTGGTATTACCGCAACAAGAGCCAATTCCAGCTTGGTATGCAAAAAGGGAAAATCATCGCCGGTCTTTACAGCGAGAATTCACATAAGCTGATCAATATTAACGAATGTCTTGTGCAGCACCCTTCGACCATCGAGGTGACGAACACGATAAAGCAGATTCTGCAGGATTTCAATATCTCTGTGTATAACGAAAAGAACCGGCAAGGAATCGTCCGTACCATCATGACAAGGGTCGGCTTTTCCACAGGAGAGATTCAGGTTGTGTTGATAACCTCCCAGGAAAAACTTCCGAGAAAACAACTGATTGTAAATGAAATTCAAAAACGTCTTCCGAAAGTGAAAAGCATCCTCCAAAATGTAAATGGGCAAAAGACATCACTAATCTTCGGGGAGGAAACCGTGCACTTGAGCGGAGAACAGGTGATTCAGGAAACATTGGGGGACATCAACTTTGAGCTGAGCGCACGTGCCTTCTTCCAGCTTAATCCGGTGCAGACCGTCAAGCTGTATGATGAAGTGAAAAAAGCAGCAGAACTGACCGGAAAAGAAAAAGTCGTCGATGCCTACTGTGGTGTTGGGACAATTGGACTATGGCTAGCGGATGGAGCGGGAGAGGTCCGCGGTATGGACGTCATACCTGAATCCATCGAGGACGCGAAAAAGAACGCAGCCAAACACGGCTACGACAACATGCAATACGTCACTGGCAAAGCCGAGAAATGGCTCCCTAAATGGGTCAAAGAAGGTTGGAAGCCAGATACGATTGTCGTCGATCCTCCGAGAACAGGCTGTGATGAGAAATTCCTGCAGACCGTTCTCGAAGTCGAGCCTAAGCGATTCGTGTACGTTTCCTGTAATCCGTCCACACTTGCAAAGGATATCCAGTATGTGAGTAAGAAGTATAAAGTGGAATGGATTCAGCCTGTGGATATGTTTCCGCAGACTAGCCATGTTGAAAGTGTTGTGCAACTCATTTTAAAAGAAGGCAATTAACCCATGGTGGTTGTTGCCTTTTTGTCATTTTATTTACAAAAATGTATGCATGTCCGTTTCCAATCATTTCATGCATTCATATCCTAGTAATACCAAGAGAGGAGATGAATACATGATGTCTAATGATGAATTGGTTTGCCAAGAGTTCGCCAGAATTATCGGTGGACAAGAGGGATTTGCAGGTGGAAAATGTGTAGCAACGATTAGCCGGAATGAAATACATGCAACAATTTTAGGGGAACGTTTCGGAGTAACCTCTTCCTTCTCATTTGAATCAATAGATAGTCAGACTGGACGAGCATTGTGCCTTGGCAGGGTAGCACTCTTGCAAAAAGAAGTAGAGAATTTTGTTGCTTCCATTATTAAACAGGGAATAATAGTTTCATCCATACACAATGAATGGCTTTTTGATAATCCGAATTTGATTTACATTAATATCGAAGCTGTTGATAATCCATTAGTTTTTGCAAGGAAAGTTAGAAGAGCGTTAAGGTTCCAAAGGTGAGCCTTAGTTGGAAGATCTATATTCATTGGCAATTCAATTATGATAATGGCGAAATGTCCATGTAATTAAGGATCCAGTACTTTTCTTTTTTTGAAAAGACTGGACTTTTTTGTGAGGGTTATCCGTTTTTAAAAGTAAGTAAAATAATCACGTTATTAATTGTAATAGATTGCTATAATAGGAGAAAAAAGCAAAGGAAATCAATATGCCTAACTACACCCTAAAGGAAAAGGTGCTTTTTGGATCTATTCACATTAACATGAAAAAACTTGAAAATGAACTGCAAGGCAAGACGGTACTCATTACAGGGGCAAGCTCCGGTATCGGCGAGAGGTTAGCGTATTTGCTTGCTGATACGGAAAGTCATCTGATTTTGGTGGCAAGAAGGGAAGAGAAGCTGTCTGCGATAAAGGAGCATATAGAAAAGCGAGCAGCGAAAGTAAGCATTTTCCGGGCGGACCTCCGCAATCAGGAGGAAATGGAGAACTTGCTGGCTTTCCTGCATACTTTTCCACAGGGGCTGGACCTGGTCGTCAGTAATGCGGGAATTTCCATCAGGAGATCCATTTTCGAATCGCTCGACCGGTTCCATGATTTCACGCGAACAATGGCCATCAATTACTTTGCACCGGTTCAGCTGCTGCTTTCTGTCATCCCGCTACTGCAAAAGAACAAGGGGCAGATTATCAACATATCCACCATTAATATGTGGATGATTCCGTTTCCGTTCTGGGCAGCCTATCAGGCATCCAAATCTGCCTTTGATACCTGGTTCCGTTCTGTTGCACCAGAGCTGAATGCAACGGGGATATCCACAACCACCATCTATCTTCCGTTAGTAAGAACACCGATGATCCTTCCGACAGCATCCTATCGGGATACGCCTGCGATGAGTCCGTTTCATGCCGCCAGCATTATTGCCAAAGCAATGTACACGAAAAGAAGAACATACACGCCCTGGTGGCTCGTATTTGCCCAGTGGGGATCAATCCTGTTCAGAAGCGTCTGGGAGCGTTTGGCGCCAGAGGTACTGAGGAAAAAAGGGGACAATAAATGAACATCCTCAAACTACTTTCTGCTCTCTACAAAATGAAGGTACTTACACCAAAAGGAATTTTCCGTTTGACAGCTTCCTTCCTGCATAACGGACTCAATGTAATGGCATTGCTGAATTATGCTGCCAGAGCATATCCACAGCATGTTGCCTTGGTGGATGATCGGGAAGCGCTGACTTATCAACAATTATTTTCCCAGTCGCAGCAACTGGCACATACTCTCCATGATACATATCAGTTGGAAAAAGGTTTGAAAGTAGGTTTTTTGTGCAGAAATCACGCTTCATTCGTGAAAGCTATCTTTGCGGCCTCAAGACTCGGCGCAACGCTCTATCTGATGAGTACGGGGATGAGCAGGAGCCAGATAGAGCAGGCTTTGGAGCAGCATCGTTTTGATCTGCTGATTTATGATGCGGAGTTTGAGGCGGCTGTAGAGGATGCAGGCAGTAGGAAGCTGCTGAGCTACCACACAAGCGGTCCGGCAATTAATCGTTTGCCGCCAGTTCAGAACCGTGCACTTAAAAAGGCAAATGGAAGTAAAATCATGCTCCTGACAGGTGGAACGACAGGAAAGCCCAAAGAGGTCGAGCATAAGCAATCCATATCCAGTTATCTTAGTCCTTTTTTGGGGCTGCTTAACAGAATAAAGCTGTTAGACTATCACACCGCATATGTTGCCACGCCAATCTATCATGGCTATGGTGTCGCAATTCTTTTTTCTTTCATGGCATTGGGTAAAAAGGTTGTAATTAGCGAAACTTTTGCTGCAGAGCGTGCTTGTACACTTATCCGGAAGCGCAAGGTGGATATGATAACCGTTGTTCCATTGATGGTGAAGAAAATGCTGAAGGTAAAGGATGCGGACTTATCTTCGTTATCGTGCATAGCTTCAGGAGGAGCGATTCTTCATGCAAGTCTGGCGATAGAGGTAACCCGGAAGCTGGGTGACGTGCTATACAATCTCTATGGCACAACCGAAACCGGATTGAACATCATTGCCACCCCGCAGGACTTAAAGAGATCACCGCAAACGCTTGGAAGAATAATTGATGGAGTCCAGCTCGGGATTGTGGATCAGCATAAAAAGAAAGTGGAAGTTGGAGTAGTAGGAGAGATAAATGTGAAAACCCAAAATGGATGGATAGGGACGGGCGACCTTGCGTATCAGGATCGGAGTGGCTTAATTTTTCTGTACGGCAGAAAGGACGATATGATTATCTCCGGCGGGGAAAATGTCTATCCGATAGAAGTGGAGCAGATATTGATCACTCATCCACAGGTGGAGGAAGTAGCAGTCGTAGGCGTACATGACGAGGATTTCGGCCAAAGATTAAAAGCATTTGTCGTTCCTGTTGAGGGTGCGGACCTTACTGAGGAGAAGTTGACACAATGGCTGAAAACGAGAGTTGCCAGATTTCAAGTACCCAAGGAGATTGCCTTCATGGATACGATGCCCTATACACCGGTTGGGAAAATGGATAAGAAAAGATTGAGAGAAGAATACAAAATAGATTATGCTGGATTATATAGAGATTCTCACAAATTGAAAGAATGATGGAACATGGAAACGAATAAATCCTCCCGCAAAGAACAGGCGGTGGATTTTCTTAAACTCGTAGCGTCCGGAAGCGTCCGAGAGGGGTTTGCACGGTACATAAGTGATGACTTTATTCACCACAATCCTTTTTTTCAAGGCGATGCCGAGTCAATCATGCTCGCGATGGAGGAAAATGCCGCGCAGAACCCGGATAAGGTTTTCGATGTGAAACTGGCATTGGAAGAGGAAAATTATGTCGCAGTTCACTCCCATGTTAGACAGAACCCGGAGGACCTAGGAGCAGCAGTTGTTCACATTTTCCGCTTTGAAGGGGACCGGGTTGTGGAGCTTTGGGATCTGGGCATGGCGGTACCGGAAGAATCTTCGAATAAAAATGGGATGTTTTAATAGGCGAATTCAAAGAACACATTCTAATTTGGATGTGTTTTTTTGTATTCTGACAGAAATAGATTTGTTATAGAAGACGGACAAGATTTTAAGACATCCCGAATATCTATTAATTAAAAGGATTCTAGGGGGAGTTTCATGAAGGCGGTCATTAGTAGCGCATATGGTTCACCAAAAGAACTTGAGCTGAAAGAAGTTGAAAAGCCTGTTCCGAAGGACAATGAAGTGCTCGTCAAAATCCAGGCCTCGTCCGTTAATTTTGGCAATCTCGCGCTTTGACGTGGAAAGCCGTTTCTGGTACGGTTTGCTTTCGGCTTAACGAAACCGAAATATAGCATTCCAGGCGGGGACATGGCAGGTCGAGTGGAAGCGGTTGGTCAAAATGTGAAGGGGATCAAGCCTGGTGATGAGGTGTTTGCGGACCTGTCCGGCTCTGGGTGGGGAGCGTTCGCTGAATACGTGGCTGTTCCTGAAGTTTTAACGTGTTCCAAGTCATGAGGACGGACTTTTGACCTCTAGTAAGTAAGTAGTGTTTTTATTTTCAGAAAGGAAGTTTGATGTTTAGGGAGAAAATAAAGTAGTCATGGAGGTCTTTAGACCCGAATACTGTACCAATCATCTAGAGGAGGAGACAATCATGCATGAAGGGGAGATAATCCGTTTCTACAGAAAGAAGGCTGGTCTATCTCAGGAACAGCATGGCAAGGACATCTGTACGGCAACACATGTAAGTAAGATAGAACGCGGACAGACAAAATACTCTCCGGAACTGATCACTTTATTTTCGACGCGCCTTGGCGTAGATATTGCGCAAGAAATCCACTACATGAAAGATGTTAAATGCAAGCTTGAAAAGTGGCATACCTCCATCATTATGCAAAGGATGAAGGAAGTAGAGGAAAGGAAGGAGGAGCTGGAAAAATACCCTTCCATACTTTCGAGCAAGCATGCGGTATTTTTTCAACTGGTGATGGCCAGATATTATCATTTGCATAAACAAGAGGACAGAGCTAATAAGTTGGTCAACCAGCTGCAAAACCAAACGAAGGAAATGAATGCATATGAGCAGAATCTTTTCAAGCATGTTTCAGGACTTTGCTATCTGGAAAAGTACAATTCCTTTCTAAGTGAAAATCGCAAAAAAGCGATAGAAATTCTCGAATCCATTGATGGGGACACATATGGCAATGAGGAGTATCACTATCATCTGGCCATTGCCTATCATTGGGTCGGATATCATACAATGGCCTATATCAACGCGGAAAAGGCCTTTCATTATTTTAAAAGGACCAATGCTTTCAGAAGGGCCATACAGGCGGAATCGGTCATGCTTTTGCAGTACGGAAGTGTAACGAAGACGGAATTCAAGCATGTAGAGGAAAGATATAAGAGCCTGATCAGTGATTGTGATTCCCTGAATGAACCCACAATAAAGGCTATGCTTTTGCATAATCTGGGTTTCGAGTATTTCAAACGTAAACAATATAAGCAAGCACAAGATTTTTTCAAACAGGCCTTAAGGATGGCTCCGAAACAATCCTCGCTTTATTTAAATAGGCTCTATAACTATCTGGATAGCTGTATTGAAGGAAGCATATTGCAAAAAACTGACATGTACACTAAGGCAAAGGACGGCTTCCACCTCGCCCAAAAACTGAATAACCCTTTATATCAACATATTTTTAGGTTGCTCTTATTGAAATTGGAAGAAAAGTATGAGGATTACTACCAATATATTGAACAGACAGCATTGCCATTCTTTCAATCCAATGACCACTTCACCATGCTGAATAAATTTGGACAGCAGCTCTATGACCACTATGCAGCCACAAAAGATTATGAAAAAACGGTTAGAGTGGGAGAGGTTCTGAAAAAGGGGCAACTGGTTTGATAATCAATGAAAATAAATAGAACAAGCAAAAAGATACTGCGCACCAAAGTACGTAGACATGACGATGTAGCTTCTATAATGCAGCGGTTTAACAAACCGATCCCATGCAAGTGTAGCATCTGAAATATAAAACAGAATGGCAGCGGTTATCATCCATGGATTGTCAGTCAGAAATGCAAGCCACACCATGGAAGAAATGAGTAGGATGTAAAACGTAACGGCAATAAACAGCCTCTTGCCGCCTTTAGCCAGCACTCCTTTGTGCAAACCATGGAGAAAAAGAATTGCGACCACTGCCAGCAATGCTATAAGCAGATAGTTCCCCTCCTCCAAAGAGGGAAACTGAAGGAAGGCAACCATATAGGAGGCATGGGCAAGCAGAAAGGCTGACAATCCATACAGAAAACGGTCACTTGGAAGCATTAAAAATACATCCCCGATCAAGGAAAAGAGTAGACCGATGATGATCCACATTGCTAAAGCAGTCCAGGAAGTTTCAGCGCCGTTCATAGCCAGTGAAATGATAAAAAGCATGGTAAGCGGTTTGTGTAAATATAGTAGTTTCTGATTCTTTGTTTTGATTCCGAAGAAGTAGAGAATAGCAGAAAAAAGGGCAAGGGAAGATAGAATGGTAAACATAAAACAGCACCCCCGGATATGGTAATGTGTGGAAGTAATAAAAAGTTCGACGTAGGTACCTTTCCCTTTTCATAGGGATGGGTATTTTTTTGTTGGTAAGCAGCTATGTTTTTTTACCTATCTTATCATCTTCCACTATTGCAAAATAGAGCCTTTTCATAGGTTGGATGTCTATTATGTAAATTCGGAGATCCATTCATTTATCATATGTCTGTATCAGTAAGTAACATCAATCAGAACAAACCATCTTCCATCACTGTATTCGTCTATAAACGTCTGGACTGGCACTTTGAAATCTAAGGAAATGTTCTGGAAGAAGCGAACATCGAGAACGAGCATTCCATCTATGGACTGCGCTGGTATCCGGAGGCAGAATATCCGAATGGAGACTACTTTGTCACCGTGACCTGAGTTGAGGGGCCAGACCCCGTTATGGTAAACAAAAAGCCCAGCAAGGCATCAACCGCCTTGCTGGGCTTTACACATTCTATTTCTATCAGTTTTCTTGAATCTCTTTACGATTCTTCTTAAATATCTTCGACAACACTTCATACATAATCGGTACGATTATCAATGTCAATAAGGTTGAACTAGTCAATCCGCCGATAACAGTGATTCCAAGTCCTTTGGAAATCAATCCGCCACCGCCTGAACCGATCGCAAGTGGAATCAATGCTCCGATTGTTGCAATTGCTGTCATCAAAATCGGACGAAGACGGGTTGCCCCCGCTTCAAGAATTGCTTCACGCATTGTCATGCCGTCACGTTCCATATGGATGATACGGTCGACAAGAACGATTGCATTCGTTACGACAATCCCGATGAGCATCAATAGACCCATCATAACCGGTACGCTAATCGTTTCCCCGCCTATCAATAGACCGACAAATGCGCCGATTACGGCAAACGGCAAGGAGAACAGAATCGCAAATGGTGCGACACCTTCACCGAATGTGACAACAAGGATGAAGTAGACGATTGCGATAGCGGCAAGCATCGCCAATCCAAGTTGTGTAAATGTTTCGTTCATATCTGCTGTGACACCGGCAACTTCCATTGTCACACCTTTTGGCAGATCCAATTCTTCCAAGGCTTCATCTACTTCCGCGGTTGCCTTCGAAATATCATCGCCTACAATGGTACCGGAAACAGAAGCATGGTACTCACCTTTACTGCGGGAAAGGGTGTTCATCGTGGTGCCTTCTTCCACAGTCACAAGCTCGGAAAGCGGGATAGGCGTGCCCATGGCAGTAGGGATTGGTGTTGCCAGGATATCCTCGATGGACTTAGGCTGCTCCGTCTTTTCTTGCTGAACAATCACCTCGATGGATTCCCCGTCATTTTCCACGGTTGTCAGTGTTTCTTCCTGCTTCGGACTTAGCATCATGACGAGCTGACCGGTAGTCAGGCCGTATTGGAGAAGTTCATCCTGGGCAATTTTGAAGGTATGCTCCACATAGGCATCCTCAGCGCTTGAGGAAACGTCTTTCAGGCCGTCATTTTCAGCCAATACTTCTTCCACCGTTTTTACTGCGTCATTCAACTTATCGAGATCCTCACTATAGAAGGTATAGCTCAATTCATTGGATGCCATGCCACCGGCAGCAGCGAAGTTCTGGCTCTTCCATTCGCCGGATTGGCCGATGTTGAACACGTATTCCTCCACGTCTTCGCGTGCTTCCGGGAAGTTTTCCATGTCTTTATCAAAAATCAGATACATCAATACGCCATCCGAGCCACCGCCCATCATAGCGGACATCGGGTCTCCGCTTTCCGCAACAGAAAGCTGGACAATATCAATATCCTCACGTTTCATCAATTCTTTTTCTACAACCTCAACGTTAGCCAACGTATCTTCCATCAGCTCGCCAGCTTCAGGTGTGTACGTCAGATACATCACTTTTTCCTCTTCACTGCCCATGAAGCTGAAGCCGATGATTGGCGTAAGGGCCAAGCTTCCAACCAATAGTAGAACAGAAATGATAGAGGTGATGATTTTGTGGTTAAGGGTCCAAGAAAGGATTCCTTTGTACCATTTAGCCAGTTTGCCTGTTTCTTTATGATGATTGCTTTCCGTTTTCTCACTGTATAGCTTTTTCTTGAAAAGGAAGTGAGATAACGCAGGAACAATGGTGATCGCCACAAACAGGGACGCACCAAGGGCAAATGACATTGTCAAAGCGAATGGCATGAACAACTCGCCGACCATTCCGCCGACAAAGATAAGCGGAGCAAATACTGCAACCGTTACTAATGTCGAGGACAGGATCGGTTTGAACATTTCAATCGTCGCTTCGCGGACAAGTGCACGTCCTGATAAATTCTCTTCTTTTAAATGCAGGCGTCGATAAATGTTTTCCACAACTACAATCGAGTCATCGATAACACGACCGATTGCAACGGTAATGGCACCGAGCGTCATAATATTCAAAGTGATATCCATCCAGTTCAGCAGCAATAATGCCATGAAAATAGAAACCGGAATGGAAACAATCGATATGATCGTCGATTTGATATCACGCAGGAATAGCAGAATGATCAATACGGCAATCAAGCCGCCGTACAATGCTTTTTCCACCATGGTTGCCACCGATTTCTCAATTGGCTCCCCTTGGTCAAGGGTGACATCGACTACAAGTCCGTCGATTCGATCTTGTTCTTCTTCAATCAGTTCTTTTACATCATTGACCACATCCACCGTGTTGGCCTGCTGGCCCTTAACGATCTGGATGGCGATCGCATCTGCACCGTTCGTACGGGAAACGGATTGCACTTTTCCAATCACTTCAATGGATGCGATATCCCCAAGCTTCACAAACGGAACCTGGTTCGTTTCAGTTGGAGTGACAGGGATCAGCATTTCCTTCAATTCATCCGCTGTCATGAATTTGCCGTCGATTGCCACGGCTTCTTCGCCTTCTTCAAATTCATAAAGACCGAGTGATACAGCCATATCACTTGCCTGGATCATCTGTTTTACATCTTCTTCTTTCAGGCCAAGCTCCGCCATTTTCTCTTGGTTATAGCTGAGCTGCACCTCTTCTATATGCTGACCAGTAATGGTAGCGGAAGCGACACCTTCAATTTTCTCTATTTTAGGAAGGAGGACTTCTTCGACTGTCGAAGATAATTCCACGATATCCTCTGTTTCACTGCTGACGCTAAGTGCGACAACCGGCATCATATTCATGCTGATCGCCGTTACGGTCGGCTCTTGTGCGCCTTCCGGCAATGTCACGGAGTCCAAGGCTGATTCCAATTGGCGCTTGGCCTCATCCATATCGATACCATATTCATATTCCACTTGCAGACTTGCTACGTTAGAATAGGAATTGGAATAGACGGATTTCACATTTTCCAGATTTTCAACTGCCTGTTCCATAGGCATGGAGACATCCTTCATCACTTTTTCCGGAGTGGCACCTGGATACACATCCATGACCATCAGAAATGGGATGGAGATATCCGGTATAGTCTCCATTTTCATCTTGGTTCCGGAATAGATCCCGGATACGGTGATGATAATAGTAAGCAGCCATACTGCAAGTTTATTTCTTATAACAAAATTGACTAACCCTTTCACTGTTACACCTACCCCTAATTGACTTGTTAAGCTCAATTACATATACTAATGACTACGTAGTCATTTGTCAACGAAAATGGTATAGGAGAGTTGCGAAGATATGATGAAGAAACAATTGATTATGGAAAAAGCACTCGAGCTCTTTGCCGAACAAGGATTCGAAGCAACTTCTGTCCAGCAGATCACTGAACGCTGCGGGATTTCAAAAGGTGCCTTCTACTTGTCCTTCAAGTCGAAGGACGAGCTGATTCTTGGCTTGATTGACCACTTTATGATAGAGATATTAACGGAGATTGACCATATAGTCAGAAACGCCGATGAAAGAGAGCTTTTATATAAATACTATTACGCGATGCTGGAGTCCTTTTATAAGCATTCCGATTTCGCCAAGGTTCTGATGAAGGAGCCTGCACACTACTTGAATGAGGAGGTCATCCTGAAAATGCGCAGCTACGATAGCCGTTTTGATGAAAGCCTCCTTATAATGGTGGAGCGGTTGTATGGGGAGGAAATCCTTCATACAAAATATGATCTGATCTACTGCATCAAAGGCTTTGTCCGAATCTATTCCGAGCTGTTCCTTTTCTGCAATCTGGAACTGAATGTAGATCTGCTTGCCCGATCCTTAGTGGAAAAAACCAACCTGCTGGCCAAGCATTCTACGATTCCTTTCATCTCAGAAGAGCTGATAGAAATGTTCAAAATGCCGGTGGAGCAAAAGGAAATGACAAAAGTGCAGATCCTGGAGCTGATGGAGCAGAAGGTTTTGGAAGTGGAGGAGCCTATAGCAAAAGAGTCGTTAATGCTCTTAAAAGAACACCTGAACAATCCTTCGCTCAGTCCTGCCATTGTTAAAGGACTGATGGAAAATATACGGAAGGAACCCCACTGTAAATGGGTTGCCTATCTGCTGGAGAGTTATGAGGAAAAAAGATAGCGGGTTTTTTTCTGCTATCTTTTTGTTTTATAGATAAGGTAAAATATTACAATAACAGAGGGGGATAAACAAGAATGCTGACACTTTATATCACAAGACACGGGGAAACGCTTTGGAACACCGAGAAGAAATTGCAGGGATGGAAGGACTCGGAGCTGACAGAGAACGGCAAGCGGAATGCCCGACTGTTGGGTGAGCGGTTGAAGGATATTGAGTTTTCGGCGGTCTATTCGAGCCCAAGCCAACGCACTCTTGCAACTACTGATTTGATACTTGGAGAAAAGAAGACTGCCATTTTACAAGACGAAAATCTGCGCGAAATCAATATGGGAGATTGGGAGGGACAGACCCACACATCTCTTCAGGAAACCTATCCAGAGGGGTACAAGGCTTTCTGGAATACGCCGCATCTTTATAGGTCAGAATCCGGGGAGAGCTTTGAACAGTTGGGGACACGGGTTGCAAGTTTTCTGACCCGTTTGAAGAACGAGCACACAAGCGGTAATGTCCTGATTGTGACCCACACCGTCTTTATTAAGGCATTACTCTTACATATGAAAAAGCTGCCGCTCGAGAAATTCTGGGAGGGAGCCTATATACATGACACCTGCCTGACGGTGATGGAACTCGAAGGGGAGCAGGTGAACATCATCCTAGAGGGGGACGTATCCCATCGAGAAGAGGTGACGTTCCATTGAAAAGTGTTCGAAAAGCGGTCGGTGCGGTCATCTATAAGGGACAAAATGTACTGCTCGTTAATAAAGTAATGGCAAGTTTACTAGAGGATTGGGATGGACCTGCCGAAGGGGAATGGGATTTTCCAAAAGGCGGCATGGAGGAGAAGGATGGCAGTCTGGAGGAAGCCCTTTTGAGGGAGTTGCAGGAGGAAACCGGTTCCACTGAATATAAAATTGTCAGGAAGTTGGAGGAGAAAATCTGCTTCCCGTTCCCACCTATCATCGTGGAGAAAAGCGGGTATGAAAGACAGGAAACAGAGATGTTCCTTTTGGAATATCTGGGGGATGAAGACAAGCTCCAGCCTGTGGATAAAGAGATAAAGGAAGCGAGATTCTATAAGGTGGAAGAAGTGGAAGGGCGATTGACGCATTCGGATACGAAGGAATTATGGGGGAAAGTGAAAAATCAGATTCAATAGGGAAGCAGCCTGTGATGGGCTGCTTCTTTTATGGAGGATCTGAGTTGCTGAGCGTGTCCGGTCAATGATTTTTGTAGCAGAAAAACAGTTTTGTGCATAACTGCTCCGTTTTTCAGCGTAAATGGGATTTTTTCACCGTAAACTCCCCAAAATTGAGCGGAAAACGAAATTTTTGTGCGCATCACCCTAAAGTTTGTGCATAAGTGAAATGAAGCCCCGGATCCAACCAGTCTCCACTCGTGTACTGAATGCTTTTCCACAAAAAAATGCGAATTGTCCCCAAAATCCACGGAAACTTACCTGAAAGAATGGATTATCCACAAGTAAACCCTCATTTTCCTGCAGCTGTATCACCAAGCAAGAAGGAGTTCAGCACTCCATTATGGAATTAGTCCATTTAAAAAGAAGAGGAGGAGAGCTCTGCAATGAATTTCTACCTGAAAGAAGCCATTGAGATACTCGAACGGACACCCAAAACACTTGAAGTGATGCTTTCCGGTCTGACGAGTGACTGGTTGCATAGCAACGAAGGGGAAGGTACGTGGAATGCCGCTGAGGTGGTGGAGCATCTTATTGAATGTGAAAAAACAAACTGGATTCCAAGAATTGAGTCTATCCTGAACGATGAAGGAATGAAGCGTTTCCCGCCGTTTGACCGCTTTTCGCATCTAAACGGGCAAGAGAGTAGGACCGTCGAACAAGCTTTACAGGAATTCGCTTCACTCAGGGAGCACAATGTCACCGTGCTGCAAAAACAAATTAACACCGATCAGCATTTGGACTTAAAGGGCATCCATCCCGAATTCGGCGAAGTGAAATTAAGAGAGCTTCTGGCTACATGGATGGTCCACGACCTGACCCATATCAGCCAGATAGTCCGGGTTATGGCGAAGAGGTACAGGACCGAAGTGGGACCGTGGGAGGCTTATTTAAGCATATTGAAAAACAAGTGAACAGCTGGGTTTTGAGGTGATTACAAGTGTCCATAAAAGGTCTCAACCATTTCCTTTTTTCCGTATCCAATCTGCAAAAGTCAATCGAATTCTACCAAAATGTATTTGATGCGAAGCTGCTCGTAAAAGGGAGAAGCACGGCTTACTTTGATCTCCATGGTATGTGGCTTGCTCTTAATGAAGAGAAAGACATACCTCGCAATGAAATTAATCAGTCGTACACGCATATAGCATTTTCTATCGATGAAGCCGAAATTGTGGATTTGTATGACAAGCTGAAGCAGTGGAATGTGAATATCCTTTCAGGGCGTCCGAGGGATGAACGAGATAAGCAATCCATCTATTTTACAGATCCGGATGGCCATAAGTTTGAGTTTCATACAGGGACTTTGCAGGATCGATTGGATTACTATAGGAAAGAAAAACCGCATATGGAGTTTTTTGATAGATGAAAGGAAAAGGCAATGCTCTCTGCATCACTGCCTTTTCCTTTTTTTATGCCACCATGCGCGTATTCACATATCCAAGTAGAATCACATAGCCGATCAATAGTACCGGCATCACTAAATCATTATAGGTGAAATCTATAAAAGCCGCAGCAAGCAGGATCAGCCCCATTACCAAATTATAGACTCCCAACAGCTTGGCGAGTTTATCCTGGTCTTTCACACGTTTTTGGTTAAATCCGGCGAGCAGCCATGTTTGTTTTTTAACACCAATGAGAAATGCCAGTGCAATCAATAGTAATCCGATGATGATAAAATGTTCATTCATACAATTCATCCTCTCCGAGTGAACGCTAATTTTTCCTTGCAATGAAAGGTATTAGATAGAAAGAAATAAAGAGTGTCAGGCTGAGGTAAAGGATCAAGAAGTTAGTGTTGATCAGAGGTGTCTGCAGAATTTCATTGCTTAATAGAAAATAGAGCAGCAGAAGACAATTGGAGATGGCCAGTGTCTGGAAAGAAAGCTTTTTAATAACGTTGTTCACTCTCTCGTCATACACGATTTCCTCATTTTCTTCCTGCTTCTTTAATCTGAGCCATTTAACGCTGCCAACACCTACAATTACTCCTGCAAAAATCCCCCATTGATATCCTCCGGTTAATACAGTTACTATGCCGATTCCAGCAACGATGCTTATCATCATTTTCATCCAACTAATTGACATGAAAGATCACCTCCTTTTTGTATTGTTATTCTTCCAACCAGAACAAGTCATCCAAAGGACGTTCCAGATACTTGCTTATGAGTAAACAGACTCGAATGGTGGGATTATATTTATTCGCTTCAATCAGATTCATTGTCTGGCGCGTCACGCCGACCAGCTTGGCGAGTTCGCCTTGTGTAAGATTCCCCTTCTCTATTCGAGCAATCTTCACTCTATTCCTAGTGAGAACTTCCTCCAAAATCCTCGCACCCCCTTCTTACCATATTAGGAATATTTATGAATATTGTAATATATATATTACTTTATGCAAATATATTTTACAAATACTCAAAGAAACTATTTTTTAAATCTTCCGTCTAAAGATGATAAAGGGGGATTTAAAATGAAAACAAGCAGGTGCATATATTCATTATTAGTTTTCATCATTATGCTGGTGGCACTTTCCTATCCAGGTAAGGCATCAGCAACATCCTGGGCCTATTCGTTTGTGGTGTATGAGGGTTATATATATGTGGTAAGTGAGGAGAGCGTAGGGGAAGAGGAAGTGGAGAAGGAAATAGGAAGCGTGACGCAGTATTCCGACATGGAGAGCCTGCCTGGAAACTTCTCGAATGCCTATCCTGTAGGCACTAAATATTACTCCATCAAAGGAGTCAACACCGAAGATATGATAGCGGTGGAAGAGTCGGAAGGACAGTATTTAAAAGCGGAACGGGATGGGAAATATGCATCGACGATAGAAGTTGAGAGTTCGGCAGTAGAGGAAATGAAACGGGTTGATGTCTCCTTGATTTTGATATTCTCTTTGGGAGTATTGGTTTTCGCGGGTGTCATTTTATTGATAATGATAAAAGGTAGGAGAAGGGAGTAACAGTGTAAGCGTAAATAAAAGCAGACCTAAAAAATCCGGTCTGCTTTTTTATTTTGCTTCATGGTGGTATATTTGCTATATAGATGAGACTAGGCGTGGCATGATGAATCTGCATCTGCATTTTTTGTCGAATGAAAAGCAGGAATTTGATGGTTTTTATAGAAATACTACATTATTAATTCACATTTTTTAGCTCATTCCATAAAGAAAAAATAGCGAGGAGAGTTTATGAAAATGAAGGTGAAATTTAACCGAAATTCGGAACTGACAAATTTCATTAAAGATAATCAAGATAAGTTCGAGGCGAAGCTGCTCTCCGAAGCGGTGAATGTAGCGGGCAAAATCAATGATATTTTGAACACGGGAAACATTGACCTTTTGAAGAATGCACAAAACCTCGTCATTTATGTTGTAGAAGAGAAAGAGCAAGAACTGATTGATTTTGCAATAATTGAGGGAGTTGCATGGGCGCAGCATGCCTTAACGCTATCTTTTAAGCTTGAATGGGTACAGGCTATCAGACGTACTCTATGGCATTTCCTACATAAGTATGAAAAATTTAAGGAAACCACTTTCACAAGAGATGATTTCTTTGATCTTGAAAGAAAGGTCAATGATTCCATCGACTCTTTCATTAATAATTTTTTCCTCAGCTATTCAGAATACAAGGATGAACTGCTGAATTCCCAAAGAAAACTTGTCGAGCATCTATCCGTTCCCATCATCCCGGTCAGCCCTACTGTTGCAGTGCTGCCATTGATTGGATCTGTTGATGACTACCGTATGCAGACGATTGAACAAAAAGTGTTGATGGATATTTCCAGACTGAAGCTGGAAACATTGATAATGGACCTTTCCGGATTGACAGAAATGGATGAAGATGTAATCGTCCATTTTGAAAACATTCTGAGCGGGGTAACGATGATGGGATGCAAGGCAGTCATCACAGGAATGCGTGCGGAACTTGTCAGGAACATGATCCGTTTAGGAGTGACCTTCAATCATCAGGCTGAAACACACGGGACCTTGCAGCAGACGTTGAAGAAATATTTGGTTGTGTAATAGAAGTGGCCAATTACATTGGATTGGCCACTTTTTGCTATTTAGTGGTCATTATTCCACAAATTCTATATGCAAGCCCTCAACCTCCAAGCAATAAAGCCTGCCCCCATACGCGCAGCCGCCATCAATTCCAATGATCTTATTTTCGCCAAAATAGACCTCGGGTTTCTGATGCAAATATTTTACCGGGGTATGACCGAAGACGACCGTTTTTTCCCCGTTGTATCCTTTATGGAACTCATCACGGATCCACACAAGGGTGTATGGCTCAGTCGAATGAATGGGAGTCTCCGGATGAACACCTGCATGGACAAAAATATGGGTGTCGGTTTCATGGTAGAAGGGAAGCCCTTTGATGAATTCGATATGTGGACGGATCTCATCATTCATTTTAATTTTCTCTGGCATTTCATCTGTCGTATACCAATACTTTGCATCGTCCTTCTCCATTTCGTACCCGTAGTTCTGGAGGGTTTTGATTCCGCCATTATAGAACCATCTCTTCAATGCCTTCGGGTCATCGTTATCCTCGAACGCATCAATCATCATTTTATCGTGGTTGCCCATCAAGGCAATCGCGCCTTCCGACGTCAGCTCCATAACCTTGTCCAAAACGGCCCGGGAGTTGGGACCCCGGTCGACATAATCGCCGAGCAGAAGCAATTGGTCCTTATCTTTATTGTAGTCTACCAGTTTCAAAAGTTTCTCGAATTTGTCCATATCACCATGAATATCACTGATAGCGAGCATGCGTTTCATTTATATCATATCCTTTTCTTATGGAATCTTTTAAAAGAGGAGCTAGATTAATATGATGGAAGATAATGAATGAGGGTATGGAAGTTATTAAAATTATGGAGAATTAAGTGTATCATCATGATGACCACAGTTCCTAAATACTAAAGTATCGGGTTTTTCAATTTCAAAAGTAATACGAAGGTTCATATTTGCACTTGCTTCCCAAATATTCGGATTGCGGTATCCCTGTATCTTTTTTACACGCAATGCAGGATGGGAGAAATCCATTTGTAGCTGAAAAATTGCTTGTTTAATAGATTCTTGAAATGGCTGATCTAGTTTCTTCTTGTAAACCTTTTGGTAAATTGTATTTTCATTCGTCATCCTCAGAGTATGCCCAATTCTTGGAGGAATCACTGTCCAACCAATCAAGACCATCTTCCACATTATCAAAAGTTTTCACTTGCCCTCTCTTTATATTTTGATCTGCTTCTTCCTCGGCTTTTTGCCACTCCTCTTTCCCAAACCATTTTTGGGAGTCTGAATCTCCTTTTATGGGAACTAGCCTAATTTCACCTTTTTCTTCCACTAATTCCAGATAATCTCCTTCGTTTAAATTGAATTTCTCCAAAAAAGCTTTAGGCAAGCTGACTTGTCCGTTTTTTCGAATAGTCAAACGTTCTTTCATCTTATCCCTGCTTTCTGTCTGGTTTAAAGACATAATCTGCACCTTCCTTTCCATTATTTCTGAAATGAGTAAAAACATACTTTCATAATAGCAAGAAAAACAAAAACTGTCTTAAAGTTTCTGTTATAATTTTCAAAAAAAGAGGATTTGATTCCCGCTGAAATACAAAGTTAAATTTTTGTGGGTCAGTCTATGTCATTGAATGGTGGTAGTAATAATGAATAGAATTCGGAGAGATATCAAGATAGTAATTGATGAGTTTATAGAAAGAGTAGAAAGATCGCTACCTGGCTTTATACAGGACTTTTACATATATGGCTCCATTTCATTAGGTGCATTCCAAAATAAATTCAGTGACATTGATTTTATTGCATTAATCAATCAACACCCAAAAGATGATGATTTACAAAAACTGAAAGATATCCACAGGCACATGCAGAAAAAATTTTCTCATACGACTTTGGATGGTTATTATCTCGTGAAGGAAGAAATGGAGGCAGAAAATCAACGGGCCATTTCCAGCCATTATTTTTCAGAGGGGAAGTTTAAAGGCAAAAGAAGCTTCAGCAAAGATTCCATAGATGCTTTTCAGTTAAAAAAATACGGAATCATCATAAAGGGACAGCAGCTCGACTACTCCGTGGACTTTGATATCGTACTGAAAAATCAGAAGGATAACATCAATACATACTGGCAAAATTGGCTGGATAGTTGCAAGAGGTTTCCTTCCATCAACTTTTTCGGTTCCTTTGTGAGTATTAGGTCGATTGAATGGGGGGTGCTCGGGGTGACCCGACTGTTCTATACCATCCGGGAAAAGGATATGACATCCAAGGTAGGTGCGGGGGAATATGCACTTGGGACCGTGCCGGAGAAATGGCACAAAATCATTGAAGAGGCGATAAGGTTTCGAAAAGGAGAAAAGCAATCCCTATATCGCTCTGTTAGAAAAAGACGTGCAGATGCGTTGGCTTATATGGAGTATGTGATAGGGGGATGCAATGCGGAGGCTGACAAGCATGGGAGAAGATGATATACTTCTCCTTCATTGTGTCACCTTGTCGTATGGAAGGGATTTTATCGAATCGCTAGAAGTTTTCCCTAATCGCTAAAAAACGGGACAAAATCGCTAGAACTTCGCCGATAATCGCTAGAAGGTCCCAACAGAATCGCTAGAACCTCTCCAATAATAGCTAGAAGGTCCCAAAGCATTTCCCCTCAGCCCGCATTCATATAGATAAATGTCATGTTCCAACACTGAAAATCACAGTGGAACAGCCATTTTTATGCTTGATTTCAGAAAAACTTTACGATCCTAAACCCAGTAATACCAACACTTCCAGCCCCTAACATGACATTTGTCATACTCTGCATATGACACCTGCTACTAATATTTTTTTTTCCTTTGTTTATAATGTGAAATAACAACATTAAGAAGAAGGGAATTTGAATATATGACTTCACAAAATAATACGAAAACATTAAAAAAGCAAGTGGCTCCCTTTGAACAATCACAGATAATGAAAAGTGTATGGCAGATCATTAATACTCTAGGACCATTCTTCTTTTTATGGTACCTTGCCTATATCAGTCTTTCTGTTTCCTATTGGTTGGCACTCGTTCCGATGGTTCTGGCAGCCGGCTTTATGACACGCGTGTTCATCATTTTCCATGACTGCACGCATCACTCTTTCTTCAAAAACCGCAAATGGAACCGAATTGTCGGTACCATCACTGGTGTATTGACTTTGTTCCCTTATGAGCAATGGGGCCATGATCATGCTGTCCACCACGCAACTAGTGGTAATCTTGATAAGCGCGGGGTAGGCGACATCTGGACGCTTACAGTGGAAGAATATAATGCAGCACCATTAAAGACTAAAATCGGCTATCGTTTATATCGCAGTCCGTTTGTCATGTTCGTACTTGGACCTATCTGGGTATTCGCTTTGAGAAATCGCTTTAATCGTAAAAACGCCCGTAAGAAAGAGCGCAACAATCTATACTTGACGAATGTTCTAATCGTGGCTGTAATCGCGTTGCTTTGCTGGACAATCGGCTGGCAGTCATTTCTAATCGTACACGGTACAATCTTTATGGTAGCAGGATCCATCGGTATCTGGTTGTTCTATGTACAGCATACGTTCGAGGATTCCTATTTTGAACCTGATCAAGAATGGGAGTATGTACTGGCGGCAGTAGAAGGAAGTTCTTTCTACAAGCTTCCGAAGCTTCTTCAATTCCTGACTGGGAACATCGGTTTCCACCATGTTCACCATTTAAGCCCGAGAGTACCGAACTACATGCTTGAAGAGGCGCACAAGAACACGCCACCTTTGGAAAATGTACCAACCATCACGCTTGCGACAAGCTTTCGTTCTCTGAAGTTCCGTCTATGGGATGAAAAGACAAAGAACTTTGTCACGTTCAGAGAAGCAAGAAAAATGGTGAAACGCAGTATGAACAGAGAAATGAACCCTGAACTATAAAATGCTTCACTCTGAAAGGCTCCTCTTAAATCTAAGGGAGCCTTTCATTAAAATCAGCCACCCGATAAGGAGAGAACACCCATGATTCGAATTGTAATAGCAGAAGATCAAGAAATGCTTTTAGGAACCATTGGCTCTCTCCTTAACCTGGAAGATGACATGGAAGTTGTCGGGCAGGCGCGAAACGGGGAAGAAGCGCTGCGGCTGGTTGAAGAAATGAAACCAGATATTTGCATCATGGATGTGGAAATGCCCCAGATGAGCGGGCTTGAAGCTGCAGAAGTTTTGAAGGAGTCGGAATGCAAGGTGATCATCATGACCACCTTTGCCAGGGACGGCTATTTCCTTCGGGCAAGAAATGCAGGAGTCCTAGGCTATCTACTGAAGGATGGTCCGAGTGAGGACTTGGTGGACGCAGTCCGGTCTATTATAGAAGGAAAAAGAATCTATGAACCAGATCTTGCAGACGATGTTTTTGAATCAGACATAGACTTGCAGGAGAATGTGGTGGAAGAGGAAAAAGTGATTCTTCGCCCGACACCCATCCGTGCAGTGAAAAATTATTTATCCAATATTGTCAGCTAAAGGCCATTCACCTTGTATTCGAGGTGGATGGTCTTTTTTTGTAAATGATTGAAAAAATATAAGGCGGGTATTATATAGAAATGTCGAAAAAGAATACATTGGAGGAGGAATCAGTAATGAGTAAACATATAATTATGGTAGTGACAACAGCGGATAAAATGTTGAACGGGAACGAAACAGGGCTTTGGCTTTCCGAATTCGGAGAAGCTTATGTGGAGTTCAGGAAAGCGGGTTACGAGGTTACTGTTGCAAGCCCGAAAGGTGGAAAAGCCCCGGTTGATGCGCGAAGTCTGGAGGGAGGGGAAATACCGCAGGAAATCCTGGATACGGCCCAATACCTGGAGGACACCATCAAACTCGATGAAGTGATCGACTCTTCGAAATTCGACGCCATCTTCCTTCCAGGGGGACACGGAACGATGTTTGACTTCCCTGATAACATATACCTGCAGGACCTAATTCGTGATATGTATGAAGAGGACAAGATTGTAGCAGCCGTATGCCACGGACCTGCAGGACTTGTTGGCGTGAAGCTATCCGATGATACCCCACTTGTTGCAGGTAAGACTTTGACTGCATTCACAGATGAGGAGGAGCGAGAAACAACGCTCGACAAGGACGTGCCATTCCTATTGGAAACCCGTCTTCGTGAGCTAGGAGCGGAATTCATCGCCAAGGATAATTGGGCAGATCACATGAAAGAGGACAAGAAGCTGATTACAGGGCAGAACCCGCAGTCTACGACCAGTGTGGCAAAAGCGGTTGTGGAGCGGTTAGGTTAGATTATCCGCTAATAGAATCGATCGGTGGGCTATCGGGTTGAGATGTCTAGTATATACTAAATAAGCAGGCAGGAAAAACAACCGTTTTTCCTGCCTGCTTATTCTGTGATAGGTACCATTCAATGAAGTCGTGCTGCTTTGCTTTCGTTAGTGAATGTTGAAAACTCGATTTGTTAGAATGATTGATGAATCTGTTAGAATGTTGGACAAAGTTGTTAGAATGATTGTGAATTCTGTTAGAATGATCACCAAAGTTGTTAGAATGCTATTCAAATCTGTTAGAATAGTCATATAATTACCCTCTCGGAACAGGGAGGGTAACACAATATTTTGTGCAGGAGCGGAAACTTGGTGGAAAAGGTTGCTTTTTTGCAATTTCTGCTCTGCTTCTTACCCATTTCAACCTGAAAATCTACTATTAATAAAAGGACGGTGATCCAACTTTGAGCAGATCCATTTTTTGCATCGGAGAATTACTGATCGACTTTTTCTGTACCGAAGTAAATATTGACCTGGTGGAAGGAAAGCATTTCGAGAAGCAGGCAGGTGGAGCGCCGGCAAATGTCTGTGCAACCGCCGTGAAATTGGGCGGCCATGCCATGTTCTGCGGCAAAGTCGGGAATGACCCATTCGGGCACTTTTTGAAACAAACCTTAGAGAGGTCAAAAGTGGATACTTCCATGCTCGTATTGGATGACAAGCATCCTACAACATTGGCATTTGTGTCCTTAAAAGCAAATGGAGAAAGGGACTTTACCTTTCACCGTGGTGCGGATGCCTATCTGACAGAAAAAGAGATTGATCAAAGCAAGTTTGCGGATTGCTCGATCCTTCATTTCGGATCTGCAACGGCATTGCTGGAAAACCCATTCCAAACCACATATTTTCATACAATGAAGGCGGGAAAGGAAGCTGGGAAATTCCTCTCCTTTGACCCTAACTTTAGAAAAGACCTTTGGCGAGGGCGAGTACCAAACTTTGTGCAACTGGCGCAAAAAGGGGTTAGGTTGGCGGATTTTGTAAAAGTAAGTGAAGAAGAAATGGAAATCATCACTGGTACAACAGATCTGAAGAATGGTGCTTCCGTCTTACATGAGCTGGGGACAAGTATCGTCGCTGTTACATTAGGCAAAGCAGGAACGTTCCTATCCAATGGACAACAGTCGGAAATCATTCCGAGTATGGAAGTGGAATCGATCGACTCTACCGGAGCAGGTGACGCCTTTGTCGGTGCTATGCTACATCAGTTGGCAATGGTGCCAAATCCGAAAAGTATCATAGAAGACTTTGAAAGGCTGAAAGAAATGGTCGTTTTCAGCAACAAAGTCGGGGCTTTGGTATGTACAAAGATAGGGGCGATTTCTGCTCTGCCTAGTTTAGAGGAAGTAACGGGAAGCAGATTATCCATTTAATATAGAAAAAAACATCTATTACTCTTTTTGAGAATAGATGTTTTTTTACATTTATTAACTACTCAAGCTTGTAATTTGCTATTATCTAGTTATAGGTAAAATATTCCTTGGGGGTACATAGATGCATCAAAAAATACGAGATTCAATTGAGCAGTTATCAGGAAGTGAGGCACGAGAGTTTCTTTTTCTTGCTCTGGCACGACTGGAAGTGCTGTATTCTGATGATGTTCCAAAAGAAGAAATCATGGAAGAAATCAACCATATTATACAAGATTGCTCATCACTTCTTCCGCCGCCGAGAAAGGACTTTCATACAGTTCATATTGTCTCCGGGGATTCAGCTGCCGGGTCTCTAAGGTTTGGACTGGAGCGGGACCATAAAGTAATTGGTTTCCCGGAATTCTTTGCCATTGGTCCATTATGGAAGCTTGAGGAAGAGAAAGGACGCAAGGAGCGATATGAATGGTTGAGGGATCATATTAACTTTGATGGAGATTACATGGAAGATGAATATGAAAGCAGGCTGGCGAAAGTTTTGGAAGAGATCCGTGCCATTCCGGAGGCGATGCCCATCGTATTGTGGACAGCAGATAACGCCGACGAGCAAGTTTTCGTTAGCTATATCCTCCATGCTCTTCAAAATAAATCAAATGAGATTCGCCTCATCAACACTTCAATGGCGTATAAACAATTATATGACACATCGGATACGTTCCACTTTCTTCGTCAAACTGCCGAAGCTCATCCGGAAAAGCTGAAGGAGATTTTGGAGAAAAAAGGTTCCTCTCCTATATCAGAAGAGGAGATTCGCCTTTTTGTGAAAGAATGGGCGGAGCTGTCAAATACAACAGAAGTGCTTCGTATCTGGGAAGAAGGACGAATCAAAGGTGTTCCTGAGGACTATTACGATGATCTGCTTCTCTATCATGCAAGGGAGGCACAAAAGGAGCACGGGAAGGATGCTTTTATCAAATCAGCAAGGATTATTGGCGAAATGTACGGTCACCTGGATGCCATGGTGAATGATTCCTTTCTCGAATACCGATTGAGAACCTTTGTCTACCGCGGGATCCTTGAAATAAAAGGAATCCCAAAGGCAATGAGAAATTACAGTGTGAGAGTGAAGCATTAGAAAGAAAGAGGGGATGGAGCGTGAAAAAAGTGGGAACAGTCCTATTAATCCTAATTCTGATCGTAGTCGGAGTAACGGTTGCTGCTGGGCAGTTTACGGATGTTTTTTCGTTTAAGACGGTAGGATTTCAGGATGCAAAATCAGTAAATGGGGATGGAATAAAGAAGGTGGAGGTTGACGTGTCCTCCATTGATGTAAAAGTGGTATCGACAAACAGTGAGGAAATAAATGTGAAGCTTGCTGGGGAAGTGAGTGAGCGTTATAAGGATGATTTTAAACTGAAAGTGAAGGAAAATGGAGATACACTAAAGGTGGGAATTGAGGAGCCGAATTTCCGCTTCGGCACCATCATGATCAACCTGCAGATGGTAATCGAGCTTCCGGAAAAAGAATATGAATCCATCCGCCTCTATGCATCGTCAGGGGACTTTGAAATCAAGGGAATCCGGGCAATGGAGATGCTTACTGAAGTAAGTTCGGGTGATATCCGTGCCGAGGACGTTACTGTGGCATCTCTTTATGAACTGGATGCCAGCAGCGGAGACATGCGTCTGACTAACGTGAAAGCGGAAATGTTTATTGTGTCAGCAAGCAGCGGGGACATTAGACTCGATGGAGTGGAAGGAGAGGTCACCGTTGATACATCCTCAGGGGATATTACCGTCTATGATGCGGCAGGTGACCTGACTTTGGAGGCATCTTCCGGGGACATCACGATTGATAACAAGGAAGTGCAGGGCAATATCCAAGCAGAAGCGACAAGTGGGGATGTAAAAGTATCCTTCCGCGATGCACCAGCCTCCCTGTCACTCGACTTCCGTGCAAGCTCAGGTGATGGCACTGTCAACCTGGAGGAAATGCTGTACGAGGAAAAAGCGGAGGACGAAATCCGAGGCAAGATCGGCGACGGAAAGTTCATGTTGAAGGTAAGGACAACGTCAGGGGATTTCAGTTTGAACTAGGAAATATTTTATGAAACGGCACTCTTTACTTTGGTGAAGAGTGTTTTTTCTTGTATCAGACTTTTTGTCAAAAAAAACAAAATATTTAAAAAAATAATAGATTTAGGCATATGGTCCTTGTATAATTATGGGGGAAAGAGTAAAAGTATGAAGAAATTTGGGACTTCTTAGCGAATTGCACAAAAGCAATATTTCTGTTTCATGATGGCTGTTTTCGCAGAAATAGTTGTTTTTGACGAATACAACATATGCACGTAAATTTACTCACCATCGTGCTCTTTTCGGTGTATTAGTTAACTTACATATTATATGATGCGAAGTTTATCTCAGTAAAAAATCCAAAAGCCGATTTTTTACGGTCCTAAGCAACAAACTATACGAAAAGAGCCTTCATGATTGACCTTTTTAAAGACCAGAAAAAAGAGGGGGAAAGGAACATGAAGAAGATAATGGCGCTTATTTTTACTGCAATATTAATGTTAGGGATTTCGTCTCCTGTATTTGCCTCTGAAGAAAAAGATATTGCAAAGGCATTGGAGATGATTGAACAGACGAATCTCGAGATTGAGAAAAAGATCGAAAAGGGAGTCACAAAGGCGGATAAACTTTATGCTGAATATCTGAAGGATATTCAAAGGCTTGAAGAGGACGAGAAGCTGGAAAATGATGTGAAGAAAAGAACAGAGCTTAAAAATGAGATAACAGCGAAATACGAGAAGAAACGGGATAAAATTATTGCAAAAGTGTATGACGAAACGTTGGAATTGTCTACTAAAACAATTGATAAGGTTGCAAAACTTGGTGTAAAGGCGGAGTGCAATTGGATCGATGTCCGTTTTGGTGATAAAGTAGTGAAGATAGATCCTGTACGTGTGGTAGGTTATTGAATTTTATACAGTACATACAACGCCAAAGAAAGCGAGTCTGAGGTTGCAGGCTCGCTTTTTTCAAACATAATTAGAGGTGAGATAAGTGGCTTTTACTATAGGCAGAAAAGGTACTAACTTAGAAAAGGTTACTTTTGATAATTTCGATATTAGTCTATTATCTAGAGGTGATGGGGCTGAAGTAATGATTCAGACGATCGCAAAAGACAATATATTCTATATCTACCCAGGGGAAAATCCGAACGTTATGGAATTTTTCTATATACTTGAAGGGGAGGTTGTCTGTGAAACCAAAGGGGAGAATATAAAGCTTGGCCCACACGATTATTACACAGCAATCAATCTTGAAGAGCCAGTTCATTTTTCAGCTGTTACAGATGTTATGTATTTATGGATTGTAACAGAACCAACTTTTTATCAATTAAGTAATAGCATAATAGAATTGACAAAGATTGTAGAAAAAGTAGAAGCAAGGGACCGGTATACCTATAAACACAATGAGAGAGTAGCGAGATATTCCATAAAAATTGCTAAAAAGATGATGCTAGTTAAAGATAAATTAGAGAATTTATACATCTCTTCCGTTCTGCACGATATAGGGAAAATAAATACGCCACCTGAAATATTAAACAAACCGACTAAGTTAACAGAAGAAGAGTTTGCAATAATTAAGCTTCACCCATTGGACGGGGCGGAAATGGTTAAGGACCTGTGTTACGAAGGTATCGCCCAAATTATTGAACAACATCATGAAAGACTTAATGGTAGTGGCTACCCACATGGTATAAAAGGTGAGGACATTGTATTAGAGGCTAGGATTATTGCGGTAAGTGACGCTTATGATGCAATGACCGAGGATCGAGCATATCGAAAAGCTTTTACTCCCCAGTTCGCAATTGGTGAGTTAAAAAGGCTTTCTCATACTCATTATGATTATGAAGTGGTAAATGCCCTAGAAGAAATATTAAAAGAAGAGGGACACCTCTCCTAGTGTCCCTCTGGTTGTTACTCTGCGCACATTCTCTCAAACTCTATCTTCAAGAAAATTAATCTATTTTCTTCTTCTCTTTAACTATGGCATGTTTGTCTGCGTTGAATTCCTGTTTGTATTCAACTAAGTCGATCTCGCAGCCTGGGCCTAAAGTGATAATGTTTCCCCGTACGACTTTTGCCTTGGTGTATTCCAGGTGGATGTGGTCGCCTTCTATTACGTCGGACTTCAGGGTCTTACTGAAGGTTTTGATGAATTTATCAATTATGGAACGGGTATTTCTTTTCTTGACAGTGATGGTTTCTCCGCCGATTTCTTTTGCATAGGATTTCCCATGCAGCGTAACGTTGATTGTATCAGCATTAAGAAGACCTTGGATTTTAAAAGAGCCTGATGCCTGAAAACTTTCGCATTCGCAGTCTTCCCCTATATCTATTGATCCTTCTAGTGTTAGTTGTTCGCCTTTGACACTTTTGCCTACAGTGGTAGCACCCATCACTTCTATCTGCTGAAAATGCATCTGTCCTTTTACAGATGCATGACCTTGAATCTGAACTCTTTCGGATAAAAGATTCCCGGTTATCGTAGAACTGCCCTTGATGGTCGTGTTCATGGCGTGTACGTTTGCAGTGATTTTACCAGCACCATTACACTCCAAATCCACGCACTTAAGATCATGGACAATGGTTCCACTGCCATTAATGAGCACCCTGTTATATGTTCCTCCTCCAACACTGCCACTTCCATTAATTATTAAATCTTCTGTTTCAACATTTTGCATCTCGTCATCTCCTTTAGTGTCGATTCACTTTGTGGGCATTTGCAGTTTTATGGGATTTATAGCTGTTCTGATACTCTACAAGTTCTATATCACATTCCGGCCCAAGGGTGACATGGTTCCCCCGCACTACTTTTGCGGTGGTATGTTCGAGATAGATGTTGTTTCCTTCGATGCTTTCCACAATAAGCCGGTTTTTTCCGCCGAAAAAGTTAAGCCATTTGCCTTTGATGCTGATCGTATCCCCGCCAATTTCTTTAATGCGGCTTGTGCTATGCCCCAATGTTACGGTTAATTTCCCTACATTCAGAAGTCCTTCGATATCCAATCCACCTTTGACGGACAGAGTATCGAGTTCCACTGACTCTTTTGATGACAGCCAGCCTCTCACAAGGCAGGCATCACCGGTCATCTTCTTTATCAACTCAAGGTTGCCGAAAACCTTAAAGTTCCTGCCTTTGATCTCGTCATAGACCTTGCTGTTTCCGAACATCTTAAACGTGTCAACGGATGCTTTGCCGTTCATTTTAAAATCCCCGAATATTTTCATCGTGTCACATTGCAGATCCCCACGGATACGCCCTTGCCCATGGATGCTTACTTTGTTATAAATGCCACCTGTGGATGTGCCTTCTCCAAAAATCCGGATATTTTTCTTTGTGATAGCGGTCATCTGTTACCCTCCCATTACCAACTTGTTTTTTAATTCCTCTATAACGGCTCCCATTTGTAGCTCTACAATAACCTTCGCATGATTATCAGCAAAAACATCATGGGCAGAACCAAGGAGGAGCACAAATGCCACCCCCATTTTTCTTATAACAAGCAGCTTTGCATTGTTCTGATCCGTTTTTGAATAATGCTCCTGTAAAGTATGAAGAATCATCTTCGCTTCATCCAATACGATCTGCCCTTCTTGAAGCAGGTTATTCGCGAGATAGAGGTGTAAAATCGCTTCAAAATCAAATGTATCCTGCTGGCTGATTTGCTCTGAGTAAAGCGTAAGGATGGACTCTGTAACAATGTTCTGTTTGATTAATTGATCTTTGGTGAGGGTAATCTGTTTAGCGTTGGGAGAGAACATTTCAGCTAACTCATCTAGAGAAACGTCCGTTTTCATTTGTTTTATTTTATTGATTCGGTCCAAAATCTTTACTCGTGGAAAAAAGGTTTCCTGCCCGGTATAAGTGGACTTGCGAACAAACCAGTCTTCAGGGATCAGGTCTTTACGCTTCCAGCGATACAATTGACCGTAGGAAATACTGGCCTCATCCAACAAATCTTTCTTGGAAATTAATTCTTCTTCCATGGCAATTCCTCCGTTATTATTCTATTATGTGAATTCAGTGTAACATAACACTGTTACGTTTGTAAATGATGTAAAGAATCCGCTTAAAAGAAGGAAAATTACTGCCAGTTGAAGAAGTAGGTCTATCATTAAAACGAAATAGAGGAGTATTTTATGCAACTTAGTACTCAAATTGATCCATTATTACATGAGTTGAAAAATTACTGTTATTCCATTACAGGGAGTCGCTGGGATGGGGACGACCTATTCCAGGATACCGTGATGAATATGATGAAAAGAGCGTCTGACCTGGAACTTCATCCAAATCCAAAGGGGTATCTTTTTAAAGCAGCTACCAATCAGTGGCGGGATACGATCAGAAAAAGGAAGAGGGTGGATCTGCTTGAATTCGATTTGATTCCGGCCCCTTTAACAATTGACATCAGTCTGTTGGATTCAGTGGAAATGCTGACTGTTCTCCTACCTTTTAAACAAGCGGCTTCCATCTTGCTTACGGAGTATTTTGGCTTCTCAGCAAGTGAGGTGGCGTACATGCTAGGGATGACAACCGGGGGAGTCAAAGCGGCGTTGAATCGAGGGAGAACGACGTTAAAGGTGATGATGGATTCTCCTGAGAAAAGAGAGCCGATTGATTCACTAATAAACCGTCTACTAAACGGATTAAGAGAGGATAATCCGAGAATAATCGTTTCTACTTATCGAATATTGGTGTCCAGGGGAGTAAAGGTCAAGAACGGTGACAAGCACTTTGTTTTTACGCTGACAGACCCGGACGGCAATACGTTTGATATCTTAGAAGAAATTTAATAAATTTTCGTATCTTTTCAGCTCGTAAACTCGTTATTTATTAAAGGGGGTGATTTTTATGAAAAGTGTGAAGAGAATTGATTCGGTTTTTGTTCCTGTGACGGATCTACAGCGGTCTGAGGAGTGGTACATGAAGGTGTTTCCTTTCCGAGTGGTATATCGGAGTGGTGATGGTAACTATGTCGGCTTCCGCTTTAATGAGGAAGGGGAAGAAGTGAAAACGGCATTAACGATTTTCAAAACTGACAAGCTGCCGGAGCGCATTCACAGTCCATTCAATTTCTATATCGAAGAGGTCGATGGATTTCATACCTTTCTGGTCGAAAACGGCTACAACGTTGGGGAAATCCACTCGGCGGATGGAATGCGTTTCTTCGACTTCTATGATCCGGATGGCAATACACTTGGTGTGGTGGAGTTTTAACAGTAACAAGGGGGATAACTTAATGATAAAAAGAGTAGGGACGACCTATATACCGGTTTCGAATCCGGAGACTGCTTCAAACTGGTATCAGGAAATTTTGGGTGCAGTGGAAAATTTCCGCAATGAGGACAAGGCGATTATGGATTTTGCCGACCAAAGCTTTTTTCTTGTCAAAGCTAAGCCAGGGGAGAGATTGGGTTTTGAGGACATTCATGGGAACCTTCATTTCTCCATGACATTTGAAGTAGATGGATTTGAAGAACTTTCTGCCTTACATACGTTCTTAAAAGGAAAAGGAGTCGAAGTCGGGGAGGTTGAAGACCGCGGCCACGCGGGTAACAACTTTGTTTTCTATGATTTGGATGGCAATCTGTTCGATGTGTGGAGTGAATTGAGTCCGAAGTTTAAAAATGCTAGATAAAGAGAGGGGTCACCTTGGTTCTTGCGGGTTGAAAGGTGAAAGGGAGGTGCGATGGTCGCTGTTTTCAGTGTCTATCGTACTTTTTTGAGGTTCTATTGGACTTTTTTTGCCTTCTATCGTACTTTTTTGAGGTTCTATTGAACTTTTTTTGCCTTCTATCGAACTTTTTTGAGGTTCTATTGAACTTTTTTTGCCTTCTATCGAACTTTTTCCCACTTCTATCGAACAAATTCCGTTTTCTGTTGAACTTTCTCCAAATAAGCTAATCTGGCCAGATGACTTTTTTCGACAAAATCACCACTTCCCATATATTCACGATAGTATCTCTATGCTACTATTGAACTGTATTTCAATAGAACAAACATGGGGGAACTATGAAAATTTCTAGCAGTCTTAGAACACTACTTTCTCTGTCATTTGCGGCATTAATTATCATTTTAACCATTGTATTAAGCTTTGCGATCGGCAATCGTTCAAAGGTGGAGGTCCGGAATGAGATCGGGGATTCACTCAGGGAGATTTCCTATATCATGGGGGACAAGCTGGATCATTATATGTGGACGCGCTACGGGGAAGTGTCGATGCTTAGCGAGCTGAATGAAATCAGGCAAACCGATCTGGAGAATACACGACATGTGTTTGACCGGATGAAAGGGACGTTCCCTTCATTTTCTTGGATCGGTCTTACGGATGCCAAAGGTACGGTGATTGCATCCACAGACGGATTGTTGGAGGGGATGGATATTTCTACTCGTCCGGTTTACCTGGAAGCGCAAGAGGAGACGTTCATCGGGGATGTTCATGAGGCGGTTCTACTCGCTGATCTGCTTCCAAACCCAAGCGGGGAGGAAATAAAATTTGTTGATATCAGTACCCCGATTTTTAATGAGGATGGCCAATTTACGGGAGTGCTGGCGGCGCATTTAAGCTGGGAGTGGGCAAAAGAAATCCAGGAGGCCATCATGGATCCACTCCATAAAAGGGATCAGCTCGAAATGTATATTGTCAGCAACATTGATGACACCATTTTGCTTGGACCGGACACAGAGCTTGGGAAGGCTCTGAATCTTTCAAGCATTGACTATGCAAGAGAAGGGCACAACGATTGGGTATTGGAAACATGGCCGGACGGAAAAGAATATCTGACAGGGTATGTGCTTGCGGATGGCTACAAGGACTATCCCGGATTGGAATGGACTGTGCTGGTTCGGCAACCGATTGAGGTCGCATATGCTCCGATGGCGGGATTGCAACAGTACATCTACATCTTAGGCTTTGTCCTCGCGGGAGTGTTGGCAATAATCGGATGGGTGGTTGCAGGAAAAATCACGGGTCCGCTGAAGAAAATAACAAAGGCTGCCGACCTCTTGAGGCAGGGGGAGAAAGCGGAGATTCCCGATCATAAAGGAATCAAGGAAATTGAAGTGCTCTCATTTTCCTTGAAAAAGCTCATTGATAATCTTACCAAAACCGAGTCCGCTCTGGTGGAAATGGCGGACGTCGCGCACCATGACCATCTGACCGGCCTTCCTAATAGGATTGCGCTTGATTCCTATATGGAAAAGGCGATAGATCAATCCAAGTCCATTACCGTTCTTTACCTTGATCTCGATGGATTCAAGCAAGTCAATGACAAACTAGGTCATGAAGCAGGGGACAAGCTGCTGATAGAAGTGGCGTCCCGTTTGAAGCAAAGCATCCGAAGTGAGGAACTAGTGGCAAGAATGGGAGGGGATGAATTTGTCATTGTACTTTCCAGCGACACGGATCCAACCGGACAAGGCTTGAAAGTGGGAGAACGCGTCATCACCAAGGTCAATAAACCATATACCATTGATGGTGAAACAGTATTTGTTGGCTGCAGTATTGGTGGGGCAGTATGGACCGCTGGCATTGGTGGGGTCAGTGATGTGATAAGAAGAGCGGACGAGGCTTTATATGAGGTTAAACGTACTGGGAAGAATCGGATTCAATTTAAGTAGCAAGGCACATGCAACTGGGAGAAAAAAGCACGGAACCGCTATCCGTGCTTTCCTATCATTTAGGAAGATTTACCTGCCACGAAACACCAAAACGATCATTCAGCCAGCCGAACTTTTTGCTGAAGCCGTAATCCCCTAAGGGCATAAGTACTTGTCCATCCACGCTAAGCTTCTCGAACAGTGTATCGAGTTCCTCTTCCGTATCACATGTGATAAAAATGGAGAAGGAGGGAGTAAAGGAGAACGCGTGCTTTACATTACTGTCAATACACATAAACTCCTGGCCCTTCAAGGAGAATATCGCATGCATCACGGTTCCTTCGTCACCTGATTCATTGGCTCCGTAACGAATAATACTTTTTATCTCAGAATCCTCTATTAAAGATGTGTAATAATTCATCGCTTCCTCTGCATCGGCATTTTGAAACATTAAGAAAGGTGTAACTTTTTCCATTGTTATCGACTCCTTCGCTATTATTCATTCGACTCCGATAGTCCTGCTTCTTCTCTCCAACAATACCACATCACGCCACACGCCATCCATTTTACCCACTTTTTCACGGACCCCGATTTCCCTGAAATGATATTTTTTATGCAGGCCAATGCTGGAAGGGTTCTCTGGGAAAATACCTGATTGCAGGGTCCAGTAACCATGCTGCTCACTTGATTCAATCAATGCATGCAGAAGCATACTGCCGACTCCCATGTTCATACTTCTACTTCCCACATAGACGCTTACTTCCGCGACGCCATTATAGACACATCTGCTGGAAACAGGACTCAAGGCAGCCCATCCCATTACAGTATCTCCTAATCTGGCTACAACACGACATTCCGAAATGTGGTCCCTGTCCCAATCCTCCCAGCTAGGTGCCTCTTTTTGAAAAGTTGCATTCCCGGTCGCGATGCCCTCAAGATAGATTTGGCGCACTTGATTCCAATCTTCCGGTTTCATGGTATCTATTAGAATAGTGTTGTCCATTTAATCACCTTCATCATAAAGTTATTCAGACTGCTTGATCGCATCCACAATGAGAGAAGGAAAGACCAAGTTCTCCCCTTGATTCCTGGGATCATACTTCTTGGATCGAAATATCACCCCATCTTTTCCATCCCAATCATGAAAATGAAACCTGCCATGTTCATCGCAATATTCCAGGAGTTTCACTTCAAATCCTGCACCCTTGAACATGGCGGAAAGGGAGTTATAATTGTGGACAATTTTGTGGCTTGCAGCAGGGTGGTCTTCGGGGCCAGGCCCACCTATTTTTACGATACTCTGGTATTCTTTATTTTGGAAAAAACCGTCAGGAACCGCACAGCGTATATAGCCATTCGTGGCCAAAAACTGATAGCAGACCTTGGCGGCATCCACCCCTTCTTCATATGTTAGGTGCTCCCATATGTGTTCCGCTAAAATGGCGGAAAGGGAGTTCTCGGGAAACTTATTTCTCCAAGTGGATTCATCCAATAGATTAAGTTCCTGTTCCTGGGTATGTAGCCACCCTGGATTATTATGATACCCGCCAGCTCCCACGACAACTTTCATACTTCCACCACTCCTAAAATACATCTCTATCAATACATCTATATATTCAACAAAAACAGCTTCAATCCTCCCGATTGATATTTATGGGCCCTTATGATCCTCTTTTGAAGGATAAGGATATAGGATTAGTGCCTTTATCCTTTTATGATGTAATCATGTATACTAGGGAGAATAGAAGTTGGATTGAAAGGAGTTACTCCCTATGAAATATATGAAATCGCAAATGAAACAATTGATCAAGGACAACGACCACCTACAGCAGCGCCTAAGAGACCTGATGGACCAGCACGGTCTGGAAAAAAACTTCGCCCTAAAAGCGTTGTACCATTCCGAGGTTGCAGAAGGCGGAAGGTATCAATTGGATTATCAGGCGCTTGATCCTAAAGACTGAACAGTGTTAGAGCAAAAAAAAAACAGAGCAAATCCTATAATAGGGTTTGCTCTGTTTCTTTATTGAAAATGATGGAGCAGAAAGGGAAGTGGGTTTACAGTTGTTGGATTTTATGCACTTGTCAGACTTGATTCAAACAAATCAATGATTTCCAAAAATCTTTCAGCTTCTCTAAAAGTATGATCAGCTAATAATGGATGTATGTTACTCTTTATTCGGCATGCTTCTATTAGCTCTCTTGCAGTTTTCTTAAAATCCCTTAAAGAAACAACGGATACTCTATTTTGATCTAAGAACTGATCCAGTAATGGTTTTGTTTCTGATTGTGGTCGCATTGAATCCAAATCAATCGCTTGAAAAAGAAGCTGATCAAAATCTGACTAAACTCTCTGGCCTGGTCAACTAATTTTCTTTCAGAAGGATCTAAAAGATGTCCGATAAACTTAGCATGATCTGCCATGATTCTTAGGAAGAATACATTTTCTTCAATAACTGCATCGAGTGTTGGGGCCATTTTCCCTTCATTCAGTTCTTTTAATCGATTAGCAAAGTAAGCAGCTTCTCTGCTAATATGGTCAACTAATAAAGGGAAGTTGTTTGTACGGATTTGGCAATTTAAAGTTAACCCTAATACCTTCCGTTTGTAGCTCCATATTGCAACTACCGCTTGATATACCTCGGTATTGAACGCTTTTACTTGACGGAGGTCCGAATTAACCGTGAATTTAGACAGCTTTTCTTCTATTCTTTCAAACAAAGCAATAAATTGTTGGGCTTCATCGATTAGTTGCTTTTGTTCATAAGTAAATCCCAAGCTTAAAAATAAAGCGTGCTCTTTCATTATCCTAGTCCAAAATCTAATTTCGTCCAATGACCTGGCAACAATAGGATCGCTCATTGTCATTCCTCCCTTATATGCACTTCCTTTCTAATCATATTTTTGAATGGTTATCCATATTCTCCGTAAAAATGCATGAAGCAAAGTTGATCTTAGTTCGATAATAATTTATTGCAAAGCGATAAACGTGATGCTAAAATCAAATTATTATTAAGTAGGTGAGGTGCATTCTATGAAACGGGAAACAATCTTTTTAAAGTTCGCTGTGGTTCTGATGGGACTTCCTATTATTGCTTTGTGTATTTTTGTGTTACCTGAGATAGCTAGTTTTTTTGCAGAATTAAATCCAACGCTGGATTTTTTGCAATATCCCTTTTTAATCGGGCTGTATATTACAGCAATTGTCTTTTTCGCTGCATTGTACCAGACTTTAAAGCTTTTAAGCTATATTGACAAAAACGAGGCGTTCTCGGAAGTCTCGGTCAGTGCTTTAAAGAATATCAAATACTGCGCCATTACCATCGGTTCCTTTTATGTGGTATTTATGCCCCTTATCTATCTTATGGCAGAGGTTGACGATGCCCCGGGGATGATACTGATCGGAATGGTCATCATCTTTGGTTGCATGGTCATTGCAGTCTTTTCCGCTGTTCTTCAAAAGCTATTGAAAAATGCGATCGACATAAAATCTGAAAATGATTTAACGGTCTGAGGTGAAAACATGGCGATTATAATCAATATTGATGTAATGTTGGCGAAAAGGAAAATGAGCGTAACCGAACTTTCGGAAAGAGTCGGAATCACAATGGCCAACCTTTCCATACTAAAAAACGGGAAGGCAAAAGCTGTTCGGCTATCAACCTTAGAGGCGATTTGCAAGGCATTGGATTGCCAGCCTGGAGATGTATTAGAATACAGAAGTGACGAAGAATGAGTGGGGACAGTGGACCTGTCCCCATTATTTCATCTTGTAATACGTAATACCGAGTGCCAGAGCCAGTACGCCGCCTTTGACGATGTCCATGGCGTAGTAGGGGACGGACATCATGACGAGGCCGTTTTGGAGGACGCCGATGAGTACGGCTCCGATGAAGGTTCCGAAGGCGTTGGGTTTGCCTGCGCCTAATACGGAGAAGCCGATGAAGGCTGCGGCAACGGAATCCATGAGATAGGGTGCGCCTGCATTGATTTCAGCTGTCATGATCCTTGATGCCAGGACGATTCCGCCAATGGAGGCAAAAAGGGCTGACATCAGGTAGGCTACCGTTTTGTATTTGTTCACGGGAATCCCTGAGAGCTTGGCGGCTTCCGCATTCCCGCCGATCACATACATGTACCTGCCGTGCTTCGTGTATGTTAAAAAGACATGTACGAAGAGTACAACGATGCCCATGATAAGAATAATCCAGGGAACTTGGCCAATTTTACTGAAAAGCGGGCTGATCAGTCCTTCGGAGAAGTTCCCATCAGGCATGATCATGTTTTGAGAGATTGCCGCGCCTCTCGTATATGTAAGGGCAATTCCTTGAATGATGAACATCATTGCAAGCGTGAGGAGCATATCCGGAATCTTCACTTTCACGATCAGCAGGGAATTCAATAGCCCAACAATCAAAGAAGCCGCGATGGCTGCCATGATTGCAATGAAAGTATTCTGTGAAAACCATACAAACATGGAGATCACGATTGCGTTTGACAGGGAGGCGACAGAGCCGACCGATAAATCGAAACCATTCACAGCGAGTGAAACGGTAATGCCAATGGCAATCATCGTTACGATTGAAATGGATCGAAGAATGCTGATGATGTTGTTGCCTTGGATAAATGACGGATTTGCCATGGTAAAGACGGCAATCAACACGAAAATGGTCAGGATGGTGCCATATTTATATAAAAATTGAAACAAAGAGTTCGAACTGAGTGATGTGGTACCCTGCATGTTACTTTCCTCCTGCTGAGTAATATAGGATTTCTTCTTCATTGGTCTCTGATGTGTTAAGCTCCCGTGAAACCTCGCCATCATACAAGACATACACACGGCTGGTGATCCCCATTATCTCGGATGTTTCCGAGGATGCGTAAAGAACCGCTTTTCCGCGCCTTGCCAGATCGGCAATCAATTCGTATATATCCTTTTTTGCCCCAACATCGACTCCCTTGGTCGGTTCATCGAAAATATAGACATCAGCGTCAGTGATCAGCCACTTTCCGATCGCTATTTTCTGTTGATTTCCGCCGGAAAGATGCTGGGCAATGGCATCTGGGGAGGGGGTTTTGATTCCCAGACTCGTAATGAGTTCGGTGGCTATTTTCTTTTCCTTTTTCCGATCTAAAAAGCTGAAAAAAGAAGTGAATGTGTTCAAGGAAGCAGCCGTTAGGTTCGTCGTAACCGTTTCAGCCACAAGGATCCCTTCTTTTCTTCTTTCTTCCGGAACGAGTGCTATTCCCTTTTTCACCGCTTCATGAGGGCTTTTGAGTTGAACCTTTTTCCCTTTGATGAAAATGTCACCGGATGTAATGTCCGATAGACCGAACAGCGTCTTGCAGAGCTCTGTTTTGCCCGCTCCAACGAGCCCAGCGATACCTATGATTTCGCCCTCTGAGACTTTGATGGAAAGGTTATTCAGTTTAGTAGAATCAGAGAGATTGCTCACTTCCAGCACGGTCTGCCCAACCATGGATGGTTGTTCCGGGAATTGTTCCTCCAGCTTCTTGCCAAGCATCTGTTCCACCACGCTATTTTGAGTAGTAGCCGAGGTCACTTCCTTGGACACAAGCTTTCCATTTCGCATTACGGTGATCTCTTCGCAGAGTTCGAAAATTTCAGGCAGCCGATGAGAAATAAAGATGATGCCAACGTTTTGATTCTTTAAGTCTTCTATAATACGGAAAAGCTCCTTCGTCTCCGTCTGGCTTAATGGGGCTGTAGGTTCATCCAGAACCAAGAAGCGGCAATCCGTCGCGATGGACTTTGCGATCAGCACCATTTGTTTTTCCGCGAGAGTCAGTTCTCTGACAAGCCTTCTGGTGGATAGCCTGATGTTCAGCTTTTCCAGCACAAGGGATGCTTCCGTATGCAGCCCTCTCCAATCGATGAACTGCCTATTCTCACGGACTGTTTTTCCAAGCATGATATTTTCCCCGACCGTCAAATAGGAGACTAGTGCGGTATCCACTTCCTGATAGACCGTCTGGATGCCAAAGTCCTGTGCATCCTTTGGCGTGCGGATGGGAAGGAGATTTCCGTCAAGCGCAATTTGGCCGGTATAGTGACTGTAGGCTCCGGAGAGAACCTTCATCAGTGTGGACTTTCCTGCACCATTGGCTCCGATCAAGGCATGTACCTTACCGGTTTCCGCTGTGAAATCGACCTGACTTAATGCTTTCACTCCCGGGAATTCGATGGAGATGTTAGTCATTTGAAGTACCTGGGTGGGCATGTTGAGTCCTCCTTTCATAAAAGTAGTAAGTGAATAACGGTAGTTGTTAGAATGATTGGTAATTGTGTTAGAATGTTTGACGAAGTTGTTAGAATGGTGGCTAACTGTGTTAGAATGATTGGATTTTCTGTTAGAATGATGAAAAAAACTGTTAGAATGACCCGATTTTCCTTGTTGATATTGCTACCGTTAAGTTTGAATTCCAGCAAACTTCCCAATTCTTCTACCAAACACCAAGCTTTTTCTTGTAAACCCTTCTAATTTCCAAGAAAAGCTGCCCAAAAGTCAGATGATGACTTTACGGACAGCCCGTTCACTATGCTACTTCTGATAATGCTCCTTCAGTACCTTCATCCAGTCCTCTTCAAATGCGGAGGAGGTTCCCCAGCCTTCAATGATATCTGCGAGATTCACCATATTGACGGCTTGATCCGATTTGCGAAGCTCCTCTTGGGAAATGAGGGAGGCCTCAAGGTCATAGGTTTCCGGCGTTTCCTCGCCGGCCAGCTTCTTTGCAAGCAGTCGCAGGTTGACGGCACCAATCAGTTTCGGATCAACTGCCGCTGTGTATTTCCATGGGCTTTTTTCTGCCTGGATTTCCTGAAGATCGGCATTGGATACATCGATTCCATAGATCTTGATCTCGTCACGTCCTGCTTCCTGGATCGCGCGTGCCGCACCGATTGCGAAGGCATCCCATGTTGCGAAGATGGCGTCGATTTCACCTTTTTTATGCTTATTCAGCATTGCAGCTACGGCATTCTGGGTCTGAACGGATGTATCAGCAGCTGCCACACCGAATCGCTCCACTTCCTTGATGCCGGGATTGCCAGAAAGCGTGTCCTTATAGACTGCGTTCCGTCTTACCATTGGAGGAAAACCGTCCACCCAAAGGTAAACAATATTTGCTTCCCCATTAAAATCCTTCACCAACTGATCAAGTGCCAATTTCGCAAGTGCTTCATCGTCCTGAGAGGTCTGGGTCACTCCTGCTACAGTTCCGACATCCGGATTGGAGTCAAACGTTACGACGCTCTTGCCTGCTTCCACAAGCTTCTTTACTCCTTCTACAGTCGCGGCATCGTCCCCGTGGGAAAGGATGACCCCATCATAATCCTGAGTGACAGCCTGCTCGATTGCATCGTGGAACTTGGCGCTGTCCCCGTTTGCGGTGAATACATCCACTTCAAAACCGAGTGCTTCCCCTTCCTGCTTGGCACCTGCAAGGAATTGAGCGGTATGATCATCGCCGCCGATTTTGCGGATAACCTTGATCTTCGCACCTTCCCCATCTGCAAAGCGCTCCGGTACATTTTCAAAGGAAACCTTTTCCTTGGCTCCTGCAGTCTGTCCGGAATTCCCGGAGGAACATCCTGTTAAAAGTAGTGATAATGATAGTGTTGCGGCAAAAAATGATTTCACAATTGTTTTCTTCTTCATGTTCATGACTCCCCTTTAGGTTTTTCTATTTTTGGCCAGGGAGGAATTCTACAAAATAAAAAAACCTCCCTGAAAAGAGAGGTTTCACCGCAATATATATATCGGGATGCTCCTCTCTCATCTTTCAGAACACAGATATGTCCTGCAGGATTTAGCACCAATTCCATATGGAACGGTTGCCGGGCATCATAGGGCCAGTCCCTCCGCCACTCTCGATAAGAGAATACAACGTATATTCTATTAAAAAATTTCTAATTATCACTTTAATTGGTTGAAGCAATAATGTCAAGAATTTATTTTTCCGAAAATTTGGAGAAACCAAGGGAATTCAGCATTTAATCTGCAAAAAATAAACAAGAATTACTGGAACTGATCAGGGAAGAAGTTTAAAATCAATATAAATGAGTGGGGACAAGGGACCTGTCCCCGGAAAGGAATGGTGAACATGGACGCTGAATCCTTTTTCTCCAATAATATAAAAGCTGCACTGAAGAATAGTCCGCCTGGTGAGTGGATGCCAAATATTCCGGAGAACTGTATTCGGCTGAATTCCGGCTATCCTGCACCAGAGCTTATTCCTGATCAGGAGCTGAAGGCGGCGGTAGCGCGCCTCCTTAATGAGGAGCGGGATTTGCCTCTTCACTATCTAGGAAGTCCGCGTATCGATAAGCTGAAGGAGCAGATTCAAGATAGATTGGCGGAGCGTGGAATGCGTGTTTCCAAAGAGGAGCTATTGATCACTTCCGGTGCATGCCAGGCGATTGATTTGGTTGCCCGGATTCTCCTTGACGAGGAAGCTGTGGTTGCAATGGAAGCACCAACCTATATGGAGGCTTTGGAAATCTTCCAGAACTACACAGATCATTACATCTCCATTCCGGTTGATGAGCAGGGTCTTCAGACTGATCTACTCGAAAAAGAGCTGGCAGAAAGAAAACAGAGCGGCCTCGCTTTGCCGCGTTTCCTATACACTATCCCGACCTTTCAAAATCCTACTGGGACCACACTGACTTTAGAACGGAGAAAGCATCTGCTGGAGCTTGCATCCTCCTACAATTTCCTCATCATCGAGGACGATGCCTATGGGGAGCTTGCATTCAACGAAAGCCCCGCAACATTGAAGTCGATGGATAAAGAGGGACGGGTGCTTCATATCGGTTCCCTCTCCAAGGTCGTGGCACCTGGCATGCGGATCGGGTGGGTAGCAGCAGCGCATGATTTCATTACAGCTCAATGGTGGTTCAAAAAAGACCTCGATCATCCGTTTTCCCATAGCACGATGGCAGCTTTTCTGGAAAACACCGACTTCGAGAAGAGACTGGATATTTTGAAGGGCACTTATTCCGCAAAATGTGGGGCAATGCTCTCTGCCCTAAAGGAGAATATGCCAGAATCCGTTACATGGTATGTGCCTGAAGGAGGTTACTTTGCCTGGGTGAAGATCCCCGGAGCCGATACCGCGGAAATGCTGTCAGATGCCATGGCAGAAGGGGTGGCATACATCCCTGGAAAGCATTTTTTCCTTGATCAGGCAGAAGGAAAAGAGTACCTCCGTCTCTCATTCAGCTATGCTGGGGAAAAAGAGATAGCGGAAGGGATCAGGCGACTCGCCAAGGTAGTCAAGTAGATTGCAATAATAGAAAATGGACCGTCCGAAAAGTGGATTGCTGACTTTTCGGGCGTTTTTTTTGTCCATATTTTAATAGATTAGTCCGGCAAGCATAGTTACTTATTTTTTGAATATTAAGTATTTTATTTACAAATGTCAATCGCGTTATATATAGTAATTAATATAGGTAATAATTTGAATTTATGGAAAAAGGAGTTTCAACTTCATTTCTGGATAAAAGGAGGATCAAATGATCACACAAATAACATGCAAGGGACTCGAAAAGTCTTATAAGGGGGATGGCACAAAAACGATTGCGCTGAAAAGCACGGATTTAACTTTTCAAAAGGGGGAAATCACAGCAATCATCGGGCCATCAGGTTCTGGTAAGTCCACCCTTTTAAGCTTGCTTGGCACTTTGGACACGCCTTCAAAGGGGCAGATAACCTATGATGGAGAGGAAATTTTATCTAAACGAAAAAGCCTCATTGCAGATTTCCGCTTCCAGGAAATTGGGTTTATCTTTCAACAGTTTCATCTTTTGCCTACACTAACCGCCTTGGAAAATGTGATGACTCCTTTGTTTTCAAGAAAGGTCCCGTACAATAAACTTCATCGTGCCAAGGAGGTACTTGAACAGGTAGGCCTGGGGGACAAAGACGATTCCCTTCCTTCGCAATTATCGGGAGGCCAGCAGCAGCGCGTGGCCATTGCCAGGGCGATCGTCCATAAGCCGAGCTGGTTACTGGCAGATGAGCCTACAGGTAATCTGGACACGGAAACCGGGGAACGGATCTATGATTTATTGAAAGAACTGAATGCAAAAGAAAACTGTGGCATCGTTTTTGTGACACATGATTCGGCACTTGCTGCAAAAGCAGACCGGATCATTACGATGAAGGATGGAGCAGTAATTTCTGATTTGATGGGGAGCACGCCATGATTCGTTTCATATGGCAGAATTGGTGGAGAAGAAAGGAACGACTCATTCTACTGATCATCGGGGCATTCACTATCAGTGCGGGACTTACTTATCTTATCGGGCTATCGGAGACGAATAAAGGGACGATTGTCGATACGCTGCAACAGCGCTGGTCGGCGTCCTATGATATTGTCGTCAGGCCGGCAGGGACACAAAGTATTACAGAGGATAAGAAGCTGTTGGAACCAAATTATTTAAGCGGGCTAAATGGCGGAATAAGCATGGAGCAGTATGAAACAATCAAGGGTATTGCCGGAGTGGAGGTTGCAGCTCCGATAGCAATGATCGGTTATGCCGACTATCAGGTGACATTCGGGTATGTTGTTTTGCCCGACGATGGCATTTACAGAAGAATAAACGCTACTACCGTGGATAATGGTTTGAGTGAAGAAACGTCTGCATATCGCAACTATTTTCCTCAAAATATCTGGGACATCAACGATAAAGGGCCGGAGTATGGAGTCGGTGCCCCTCATTTGGATCTAACTGTATATTCCTATTCGCTCCTGGCTGGAATAGACCCTGAACAGGAAGCCAAGCTAGTCGGGCTGGATGGGGCGATAATGGATCTGGGCAAGAGCAGGTATTTTGAAAATGGTGATGTGCATGCATTCAATGAACAGGGTAATTATCACGAATTTCCCATTATCGTAAATCAGAAAGCCTTTGTCGATAAGGTTGAAAGCATTACGTTTGAGCGATTAGATTTACAGATCAATCATGAAAATGCAGATGAAGTGATGGAAATGGTGAAGGAAAAAGGAGGGGCCAAGTACCTCGACACCCTTGAGGGAGATGCTGTCCAGACTTTTTCCTATACGGGAGAAGAGACGTTTCATTCATTTGTCAGTAAAATGACTGGTGTGGATTGGAAAAGCGGGCAACTTGACACGGAAATGGTCCACCAGGCAAATAACGACCTTACTTCCATCGTTTTCAGGCCGACTCCACTCGAGTTTAGGGAAATTGAGAGCCCTTATGCGGATAGATGGCCTTTTTCCTATCAGATAGCACCATTTATGAATGGGGAAAATACTGTCGGTGTCTATAAGAACAGAGAGTCCTTCCGCGAACCGAAAGTAATGGCTCCTAGCTTTCTGGAACTGCCAAAAATCAAACCGAATTGGATCGGTTTCTATGATACTGGCAATCTTGCAATCTCAATGGATCCCACTAATGAACTTCCGATGGAAACCTACCGTCCGGCTACGGCAGAGTTCGTCATGGATGCAAAAGGAAATCCTGTAAATCCTCCAGCGCAATTGCAGCCTACCGGGGATCCCTACAGTTTTCTATCAGATCCGCCAGGAATGCTGACTACCATTGAGGCGGCGGAGAATCTGCTTGGCGATAAACCGATATCATCCATCCGGATAAAGGTGTCAGGTGTTTCAGGCTTGAGTGATGATAGCCAGGCAATCCTTGACAGGGTGGCAGCTGAAATTGAAGATAAAACCGGCCTAATGACGGATATCACTTTAGGTTCATCCCCGCAACTGGCTCTGACTTATATTCCGGGATTGAATGGGGAGGATGATCTTGGCTGGATTCAGCAGCCCTGGGTGAATATCGGGTCCTCCATCTCTATTTTCAGGGAAACAAAGGTAGGTTTTTCAGCGGTGCTATCCAGTGTCATTGCGGTTGCGATAGTCTATGTTTGGTCGTCAGGGATTGTCAGCCTTCTGGCAAGGCGCAAGGAATTCGCCGTATTACTTTCAGTGGGCTGGCGGACGAGCCAGCTAAGCCGACTATTATTCCTTGAATCTACCATCATCGGTTTGTTTGTCGCTTTGATATCCTGGATGATGCTCGGCTTTATCTATGTGAATACCGATTCCACCATTTCATTCTCACGATTCTTTTGGACAGGGACATTCGGTCTCATAGTCTATATCTTGGGGGCAGTGGTGCCGGTAATCCTGACAAGGAATATATCCCCTTATGAGGCGATGCGAACAGGGGAAATATCCAGTAATAGCATTCGGTTATTTCAGGCAAGAGGAATCTACCGGATGGCCTTCAATCATTTTATCGGGAAATGGAAGCGCAGCATTCTATCTGTCATCTCCATTGCACTACCGACAGCCCTCTTGGCCATGTTCCTGTATATTTCACTTCGTTTAAGGGGCATCATGTACACTTCTTTGCTTGGAGAATACGTAGCATTGGAGATCGGTCCTGCACATTATGCGGCTATTTTTATTTCCCTTCTTATTGCGATTCTGACAACAGCTGAAATTATGTGGCAAAATGTGTCTGAAAGGCGTGAGGAAATTTCCCTGCTGCAGGCGATCGGCTGGAAAAGGTGGAGTATCCGAAGGCTGATCCTGGCGGAAGGCATATTCAGCGGGTTATTTGCGGGGATTATCGGCCTTTCCTTGGCCTTTATCATGATGCTTGCCTTATATGGAGAAGTAGGGACGGAGGATATCGGATTTATTCTGGCAACCGGTCTGGTACCAGTGACAATCGGTTTGATAGGATCCATCTTCCCGGCAGAACGTGCAGTAAGAATGGTCCCTAGTCAAGGAATGAGCGGGAGTGTCACCAATAGGAAGAACGTAGAGAAGCGCTTAAAATGGACACTGCTTACAGCCTCCGCTCTAGTGGTCGGGATTTTCCTTTTTATGATGATCAAGGTTGCACCGAGGATGGAAGTGAAAGATGTGAATGCAGAAATAAAGCAGCCATTCAATCCAACAACCGGGGAGGTAGTGAAGAATGAACCTGAATCCAGTAAAGAGGACGACAATCAGGAAGCTCCCCCAAAAATAGATGGAAGTGGTGCATATGAGACTCCGGGAGGCTATGAGCTGGAATTCCCCTCTCACCAAACCAGCCTGGATACCTCATGGCGCAATATTCTATCCTATTCCGCTAAAGAGATCGATAGCCAGCTGCCTGCTGAACCGGGAATGAAAAACTTGGCGATAGAGCTTTCCTTTGAAATCCTGGAGAATACGCTTTATGAGATGAAACTGGACAAAAGCTTCTCTCTTCTTATCGGTGAAGAAACTTATCGTCCGGTTGATACAACTGTACTGGAAGCAGAGGGCTGGGATGAAGAGTATCTCAATGGATATTTAGGCGGGAAAATGCATGCGATTCTGGAATTTTCCATACCGGAGGATACCGAAAATTATGGACTGCTATTTAAAAATCGATCGATCGGGAAAGGGATCTTGATAAGGTTCGATCAACCATAATTAGACATTTTTACATCGACCCTGCAAGGTTTTCAGGTGAAATAGAAGATGGAACGTCCGAAAAGTGGTTTGCTGACTTTTCGGACGGCCTTTTTGGGGACAGGTCACCTGTCCCCACTAAAAAATATCATGCAGTTCCGTATCAGAATAGATGCTTATTAATACGACGGCTTTTCCGTCTCCTATATTTTTGACAAAATGGGGGACACTTGCATTCCAGCTGAACGAATCACCTTCTTCAAGAATATTGGAGTCCTCGCCTTGTTCTGCAAGGATTTTCCCCTCCAATACTAGGTGACTTTCCTCTCCCTCATGGGCATTCGCCTCTCCCATGGAAGCACCGGGAGGGAATTCAACCATCATCATTCGTAGCCCGCCTTTGGACGTCAAATGCTCTATTTTCAAATTGTTAAAAGTGGAGTAGGTTCGCTCCGCTTTTCTCACCACCCGCATATGCTGCTGCTTTTCCAATAATAGATAGGGAAGTGGAACTCCCAGATAATTCGATATCGTCTGCAGTGTGCTGATGGATGGAGAGGTGTTATTGTTTTCGACATTGCTGATAAAACCCTTTGATAGACCGGTGCCTTCACACATTTGAGCAATGGTTATTTTTTTTCGGTTACGTATTGCCCGAATTTTTGATCCTATTTCCATTTTCTCACCTCTAATGTTTCCTAATAAAAAACTTAATTCTATCTTAGCAAAAAAATGATTGACAATCTAGAAGGTACCTTGTTATCTTATAAGTAACAAATGTTCATATTAGAAAACAACAAACCTTTTCAAAGGGTTTTCTTTTTAACTTTAAGTTTCTTAATATGAATATATTATTCTTAATAAATAACAAAAGGAGGCGGGTGAACATGAAATCACCGATGATCTATGAGCTGCGTCAGCCGAAGAAACTTGATGCCACTAAAAAATATCCAGCCATTTTCGTATTTCATGGCATTGGCAGCAATGAACAGAATATGCTGCAACTTGTAGAAGGGTTGGAAGAGCAGTTCTACATTTTCAGTATCCGGGGACATCTTGAGCATCCACCTGGTTTCGCTTATTTCACGATACAAGGTTATGGGAGACCGCATCGGGAGGTATTCGATCAGGCGATTGTCAAGCTGACCAGCTTTATTGATTATGCGATCGAAAAGTATCCGATTGACAAAGCGCAACTATACTTGCTCGGATTCAGTCAAGGAGCCATCCTGTCGATGTCACTTGGTCTAACACTTGGGAATCGAATCAAGGGAATTGTCGCGCTAAGCGGATATATTCCAGGATTCGTGAAGGATGAATATATGATAGATCCGGTCGATCAGATGTCCTTATTCATTTCTCATGGGGAAATGGATCAGGTATTGCCTTTTGAGTGGGGAACTGCCGCTAAGGATTATTTCCAGTCGCTTGGAGCAGACGTCAGCTTCCATCCGTATCAGGCAGGACATACCGTAACAATGGAAATCCATCAGGCCTATAAGAATTGGCTACTTGATTCACTTAAGGAGGAGAAGAAAGCATGATGCCATCTTTATTTGTTGCACACGGGGCACCGTTAATTGCGATAGAGGACAATGAGTATACACAGTTCCTGAATCATCTGGGGCGGACGATGCCGAAACCAAAGGCGATTGTCTTATTTTCCGCCCACTGGGAGTCAAGGACTCAACAGGTGAGCCGTGTCGAGGAATATGACACGATTTATGATTTTGGTGCATTTCCGGATGCTTTGTTCCGTATTAAATATCCGGCAAAAGGAAATAAAGAGCTAACAAATGAAATCATGCATCTGTTCACGGACCAGGGTATTTCTTATGAGATGGACACTGAACGCGGTCTGGATCACGGTGCTTGGGTGGTTCTGAGACTGCTGTATCCAGATGCGGACATTCCGGTCATTTCGATGTCGGTCAACCCACATCTTACCCCGGAAGAGCAGTATAAAATCGGGAAATCCTTGGCGAGCCTGAGAGAACAGGATGTATTGATCATTGGCAGTGGCGGTACGGTCCATAATCTCACGAAGTTGGATTGGTCGAAAGGCGAGGGGGAAGTGAATGAGTGGGCACTCGGCTTTGATGAGTGGCTAGCCCTTCATCTGGAAAAATGGGATACAAAAGCCCTGTTCCATTACGAAAGTTTAGCACCTGATGCGGCAAAAGCAGTTCCGCCTTATGGGAACGAACACTTTGTGCCAATCTTCTATGCGATGGGTGCGGCCGATAATAAACAAGAAGCAAAATTGCTGCATCGAAGCTATCGCTATGGAAATCTGAGCCACAGTGTTTGGCAATTTGGTTGAAAATAAAAAATTTGAATGTGGAGGAATTGAAAATGATTAATAGATTAGAAGCAAGTACGTTCATGTTACGAGTAGTATTAGGAATCAGCTTTTTTGTACACGGATTGGATAAATTCCAGGGAGGGATAGGAAATGTTGCGGGATGGTTTGACAGCATCGGCCTTCCTGGCGGTTTTGCTTATGTGGTGGCACTGGTGGAACTTGTTGGTGGATTAGCGCTGGTACTAGGTTTAGGGACCAGAATTGTCGCTGCTTTTATTTCACTTCTTATGGTTGGAGCTATTGTTAAAGTGAAACTTGCAGCTGGCTTTTTGAACGGATACGAACTGGATCTGGCTTTCCTTGCGATCGCCGTATTCCTTGCCATCAACGGCAGCAAAATGCTGGCGGTTGATCAGTTGATTAGTAATTGGAAAGAGAATAGAAGCGAGAACAACCGAGCTGTGTAACCAGCTATAAGTGTCCTCGATGTGAAGGCAGGCAGGAAATGATTTATCCTGCCTGCTTTCTATATGGAAAAAAGGAGGGAAAAACATGCCTATCATCCAAATCACCATGCTAGAGGGAAGAGAACCGGAAGTGGTGGAGCAATGCATACGAAATGTCGCACAAACTGTACATGAATCACTTGGTGCACCACTTTCGACGATTCGTGTGTATGTGAATGAGATCCCAAAAAACTATTATGCGGTTGGGGATAAATTGAAAAGCGAGGAATCCAAATGAACGTCAGAGAGATTGCGGAGCTGTTGATAGAAGCAGAAGAAAGTAGACTTCCAGTGTCCTGTCTGACCGACTCGTTTCCTGATTTGGATGTCACAATGGGATATCACGTGCAGGATGAACTGATTAATATCAAAACGGACAAGGGACATAAAAGGATCGCCTTCAAAATGGGGATAACCAGCCTTGCCAAGATGAAGCAGATGAATATCAGCGAGCCTATCTACGGGACAGTGTTCGACTATATGCAGGTGCCGGACAAAGGGGAAATGGCCATCGAGGAGTTGATTCATCCGAAAGTGGAGGCGGAGATCGCCTTTATTCTTGCCGAGGATGTGGAAGGTCCGGGAATCACTGGTAAGGAAGTTCTGGATAAAACGGCAGGAATCCTACCGGCGTTTGAAATCATTGATAGCCGTTACAAGGATTTCAAATTCAGGCTTTCCGATGTCATTGCGGATAACACTTCTGCGTCAAGGGTTGTCTTTGGGGACACGGTTTTTGACACTGGCCAATTTGATATGGAAAAAGGCAGGGTTTCTTTATTTATCAATGGTGAGTTGAAGGCGGAAGGCACAAGTGATGCAGTGCTGGAAAACCCGGCAAACTCGGTAGCCATGCTTGCCAATATGCTATACGCACATGGAAAAGGGAAAATACCGAAAGGCTCCATCATCCTGACTGGCGGAATCACAGAAGCGATCCGGTTAACGAAGGGTGATCATGTGATTTCCACATTTGATGGCATGGGGGAGATTTCGTTTTTGGTAAGGTGAGTGGGGCCAGGCCCCGTGTCCCAATGTTTATTTAAGGGACGTGGGACCTGTCCCTTTGCTGCTCCTAAAGTAGTTTGATGAAATATGACAAATGTCTTAAAAAAAGTGAAAGCGGGAGAAAGTTTAATAGATGTTTTATATTTTCCTTATTATTATATGAATTTGGGAAAATAGGAGATTTCCTGGCTGAGATATAATGTAGCAGAGCGCTCATAATCTAGTTAAAGGAAGTGTGTTTGTGAAGAAGCTATTAATCTTGTCTCTATCCCTGGCTTTTACTTTAGTCCTATTAGGATTCAGTAGTGGTGATGCCCAAGCTAAAGAAACCGATGAATTCACTCTTAATGAGATTCAACAAATTCTGCAAGATTACTTCAGTGAAAATGATCTCGAGCTGGAGGTCGGCTCTCAGGATTACGTGGAATATTTACTCCTTCAATTGCTTGATAAACATGATGAGAAACTATCAAAGCACCCCCAATATGACATGATCCATTACTATATGGGTGAATATCTTTACCTATTGGACCAACACCAAGGTGAAGGTGGATATATGGGAAATGACTCTTGGAGATTTAAAGAATAAGATTGAATTGCGGAATAAGGCGGAGGAATTCGAGCAGGTACTGAATGAATCCCAACCTATTGAGCCACAATTCTCCGTTATGTCCACATACAACAGAACGAAAGTAGCCGATTATGCAAAGCAATATGCAACAAGAACCAATTCAGCCTACAAGCGTTACAATTTAAATTGTACAAACTTTGTGTCACAGGCAATCTATGCAGGTGGAAAGACGGAAACGAAACCGTCCACAGTGAAAAATGGCATAACAGAAACAACAAGCTATTGGTATAATGATAATTACTATGAATGTACGGGTTCTAATAGCTGCTACTGGCGTGATAAAATTTCAACGTCCTGGATAAGGGTAACAGACTTTTATTCCTATTGGACCAAAAAAGGGATGTCCGCTACAACGAGTACGAGCAAGAGTACCATCATCAGTAACGCAAATGTGGGAGATATCATCCAATTCAAAAACAGCAGTGGTTGGTACCATTCGGTTGTCGTCAATAGAAAAGCGAACGGTACAGTCTATATTTCTTCCAATACGAGTGATTATTATGACCAGGACTTCAAAAATAGAGGAAATGATTCACTAAGCTTTCGAGTCATTAATATCAAATAACAGATCAGAAAAGTGTTGATTATTACTTAGGGGGATTTACAATGAAAAAAAAGCTGATTTTCTTCCTGCTGGCTGCGTCTATGTTTTTGCTTATCTGGATAGTCTTTTCGGTCAATCAGCCTCCTAAGTGGATCGGCTATTCCCAAGACGGGCAATGGAAAGCAGACTATAATGAAGAGTCCAATGCTCCTAAGGGAGATTGGATCGGTTATTTATATTTGGAGCGAGAAAAGGAAGCCAAACTTCTCGGGGCAGAGTTGAGGAAGAACGGTGAGCTTATCCATCAGTTGGAAAACTCTGGTGAAGTATTGACAAAAGAAAAAAATAAAATCAATTATATCCATAGCTGGGAGTCGATGTTCAAGGATAGTGGAGACAAGCTGCAATTAAAGATTTTCTGGGAGGATGAGAATGGTGAGCACGATGCCACTATTAATTTGTCCCCTGAAAAACGATTCTTTGTTGTTCCAAATTTTTTGAAGTAGTAGTTCTCTATCTGTTATGGAATGTTTCAGACTAAGCCTATAAACAGAGTCCCTGCTATAGGGGACTCTATTTATATTTATATTTCCATCAGCAGGCAAATTTCCATCAGTTGGCTCCCTGTTTGAAGGGAAGCTGGTTTTTTGATGTCGTTTTCTAATTTTTCGATAAATTCCATACCTTTATGACGCTGTCCCAGGCGAAATAAGAACTTTGCATCAGATAGGAAAATGGCGATTTCCTCCGCTTTCGGATCTATCTTTAACAGGCTTTGCGCAGCTTGTGTATAGAGATTTCCGAGCATCGAGAAATCTTCCAGCTTCTTTGACAGAGCGATGGCTTCTTTCGCAATTTCGATAGAGTGGCTATAATCCTCCTTAATAAAAAGGAGCTTGGAAAGGTTAAAATATACCTTCAGTCTAAACTTCTGATAAGTTTCGAGCGGTATATCCGCTTCTATTATTTCCTGATAATTATGAAGGGCTTCTGCAATCTGGCCGTTCTCAGTGAGGATATTAGCAATCACATTCTTGATTTTCAAATCCTGGAATTGCACCCTGTTGATTTCTTTGCTGTCAACAAGCAGATAAAGCTGGTCCACACATTCCCGCCAACTCATTAATCCCCTTAATTGGGCGGCCCGGTAATAATGCCAATCAATAAATTGATTGAACTTACCGCCTAAATTCCTCTTCTTTCTTAATATACGTTCAAAATTGGTGATTTCATAGAGCTCTGTATAATCCTTCTGAATCAGGATCTGTTCAATCTTGCTCATGGTTTCGGTGATATAGGCTTCATTAAGTCTGGCAGAAGGCTGAAAGAAGTAATCCATTGTTACATTCAGCCGGAGTGAAAGATAATAGAGAGTATCAACGCTAGGATAGGCACGACCGCTTTCAATGCTGCTGATGGTAGTCTGGCAGCATATACCGTCTGCGAGTTCTTTCTGGGACAGTAGCCTTCTTTTTCGCAGCCGTTTGATTTCTTCCCCGAGTTCTTTACTACTGATCATTTCTTTTCCCCCTCCACAAAAAATGACAAATGTCTTATTTTGAGAAAAAATACATAAAAATCTGGAGAAAATCATCCATTTTATAAGTAAATTGGCTCCTAATTCAAAACGCATCAAAATTCTGACTATACTATAATCATACTAGAATCTACTACAAATTAGGAGGAAGAAAAATGAAAAAATTTGCTGTTGTTATATTGTTGGGTGTGCTGTTTCTCAGTCAAAGTGAATGGTCACCTTTTGTAACGGATTATTCTACTCATGTTGCTGCACATAAGGGGAAAAACTCCCCAAATGACCCTACTCTACCTTCTGAAGATTGATTTGACGCATGACATTGATATGCAGTTTACAATCAGTAACCGCGGAACTGATTGAAACTTCATATACATGAATTATGTAGTACTTACTTCTTGGAAACGAATTATTTTGACACTACATATTCGCCATACAAAATGATTGAATGGGGGATTGTAAGTATGAAAAGAAAGTTGTCACTAATTGTTACAAGTTGTGCATTGGCCTTCAGTATCTTCAGTTTTTCCGGTGGTAAAGCAAGTGCTGCGTCCGATTCAAATACTGTGAATATGCCGACCGGTTACGGATCGCTCACTTCCAATGCATGGAGGTCCGGTCTTACGATAAGCGGAAACACTTATCAGTTTGAATATCAGACATCCGCTGTTTACTCAGGTTCCAAATCTGTGGACTGGATCAGAACCAGCTGGGAAGCATGTGCGTCCCTGAGAAACAGTGCTTCCATGTCCATCGGAATCTCAAACGATGGGGTAAGTGCCGGTTCAAGCAGCTCCTGGCAGAATGTGTGTAAAGGTGCCTACTGGCAGAATTCCAATGGGGCAAAAGGAGCCTATTCCGAACGCAGAAATGCCGTAATCAAGCCAAGGGCCGATTACAGAAGCGGTACGGTTTCCATTCAGAATGAAGCAAAAGTGAAAGTTGTCGGAGATGCAAGATCCTGGTCGGTGAATGCATCGGTATAAACTATTAATCTAGGAAACACATCTGAGGATGGAGTCTGGAGCTTGTTGGGGAAAACATCTCCAAGCTGATCCAGGCTCCTCTTTTATGGAGGTATTCTGATGAAAAGGCATGTTGTGCTGTGGTTGCTTCTTGCAGGATATCTGTTTGGCTGCGATATTGCATCCACAGAATCACTGGAGCAAAAAGGCTGTAAGGAAGAGGATTGCATGCTTGTCTATGATGGGGTGGAATACCATACCTATGACAAAGAGCTGATGGCCAGAACCGGGAAGATAAATGATAAGGAAAATGAGTTTCAATACAGGCTTTATAATAACGATGAATATATCACTTCCGGAAATTCGATCACCAATCAGTTCCGGATCATGAAAAGGGTAAAGGAGCAATTGGAAACGGTGTACAAGCACAATAACGACGAGGAGGGAATCTTCCCTTTTGCCGTTGTTGACGACCGATACATATTTTCGGTAATGGACTATTCCAATGATAGCCAAAAGTTTGTTGGCTTATTTTATTTAAACGAAAAAAACAAGCTGGAAAAGTTGCAAACGGCCCAGAATGAGCAGACTGAAAAAATATTTGGAATCGGCATATCAGCTGGGAACAACGTTTATACATTACTGTTTGAGAATGGCCTGCAGAATCTGTACCGAACCAACCAATCGCTTACGGAATTTGACCTGGTGGCAGAGGAAGTCAATCAAAATATCAGCACCTATCAAGAAGAAGTATGCTATGTAAAGTCACAAAGCATGTATTGCGGAGATGAATTGCTGAGTGAATTTAAAGATGGAGTAGCATTGGCATGGGTGGTGAATGACAAATATATCCTGTCAGTGGATGACACAGGGAACTATCAGCTTATGGATATAGAAGGGAAAAAGATCCGTGTATCCGGGGAAGGTTTTATCGGATTTGAAGAAAAACCTTCCGAACTGCTGATATTCAGCGACGGAAAGCTGGAAAAAGTGGAGGGATAGGTCATGAAAGCCAAGCTTGAACTGAAAGGAATCACTAAAAAATTCAGGCATGCGGTTTTGGAGGATTGTCATTTCCTCTTCCGGCAAAACGGTCTGTATGCCATCTACGGAATAAGCGGAAGCGGAAAATCCACCCTGCTGAACATTATTGCAGGCTTCGAAGCCCCTGATAGCGGAGAGGTTATTTCAGATAATATGGGCTTGGAGTATGTCATGCAGGATCATATGCTATTGAACAATGTAACAGTGAAAGAAAATCTATATATTAAGCTGAATCTGACAGAACACCATATCCGTGAATATGATGGAATCATCCACCAGGTCTGCAGTCAATTGAGGATTGAAAGGCTGATAGATGAAAAGGTTTCGGTTCTTTCAGGCGGTGAGAGGCAAAGGGTTTCACTGGCAAGGGCATTGATTAACACACCGGATATCATCCTGTTGGACGAACCTACCGCAAGTATCGACCATGAGCTGAAAAGGGAATTACTTCACTTGCTGATGGAGCTTTCAAAGGACCGCCTCATTCTTGTGACCACCCATGATCCTCTCGTGAAGGAACATGCAGATACCACGCTATTCCTGGAAAGAGGGAAGTTCTATGAACAAGAAATTAGTTGTTGACATACTGCGTAAAAAAACACATCACTTTCTCAATATTTCATTGGTTATCATGATAGTCTCGCTTACAATGATCAATTTCATGTCTCTCTACATGATCAATCAATACGAGATGATTAACAGGGACTACTTAACCAATAACAACGTGAAGGTCATTCATGTAAATGGAAAGGCTGAAGGTTCTTCCACGGGTTCGATAGTTCCGGCTGATGGTGAAGCCATCAATGAATTGTTGAAGGCGGAAAATCTCAAAGAGGAGGCAAAAGCTTATCCCGTCTATATTCTCCCAACCATTTTCGACGAAAAGATGGAAATCGGATATTCGGTAATGGGGGTCAGTGAGGAATTGGCTTTTCTGATCAGCGATGGCTGCACGTTGAAGGACGATAGCATTTGTATAAAAGGTCCCGCACAAGATCGGATGGAAATCAACATACCCATAATCGAGGAAAAGGATGGCGGCTACTCCTCGGAGAATGTAATAGCCATGACCTTGACTGCAGAAAATGGGGCAACTAATGAGAATTCCATACTCATCCATTCCATTCCCGGCAACAATCAGGCTTATATGAACGAAGAACAGTCATTGAAAATGCTGGAGAGGATGTTCGAGAACTCTTCCAACAGCTTTGACTACATAAAAGAGACACAGCTGGATAAGGTGATAGTCTATGTGAAAGACATCAAGGATGTGGATAACGTAGGAACGCTTTTAAAAGAAAAGGGATACTTCACCAGTTATACATTCAATAGCTTCGAGAATTTCTCTGTGAACATCAGCGCCATGCAAATGATCCTGATAATTCTTGGTGTCATCTTTGTACTAACTTCCATCGTAACGGCGGTCCTGCTCTTGATTAACTTCATCCGTATCCAGAAGAAAGAAATGGCCATCCTCAAGCTGAACGGATACCGAACCGAGGATGTCATCAGCATCTACACGAAACTGATTGCCGGCACACTTCAAAAGGTGTTTATCATTTCCCTTTTCATCTTTCTCATCAGCTTCCTCTTCGAGTTCATGCCAAACAACTGGAGCCGTTTTCTGCTTGTAATCGGCATGGATCTATTCATTCTTCTCCTGACGCTATTGATCGTTTATATCATGGGAATCAGGAAAATCGGACGACTGGATATGATGGAATTGTTGAAGAAAGGAAAGGAGTTCGAATAGGTATTACAATCCGACAAAGTAATTTAGAAATTTGTCGGTTTCACTCACCACACTAAAGCTTATGAGGAGGGAGCTCTGTAAGTAAAGCAAAGCGGCAGAGCAGGTAAGATTCTATGTTCCGGTGGTTTGAAATGGGACGGGCAAGAGCACGCTGAGGCTGTTGTGCAAAAAAATGAAGCGGTCAATATGGGAGTCCCCGAGAAGGGTGGACCCTTCATAAAATAGACAGGCTGCTGATTGTCACCACTGCTTTTCATATGAAAAGGCTATACCTGACGCTGAAAACCTATATGCAGCCATGGATCAGCTTCACCCTCTGACCGGTTAATGACCTTACAATACGTCCTGATAACTGGTATGAGAGTGAAATGGGGAGAAAGCTGGCGGAGGCAGAGGCGAGGAAAATCATTATGTATGTCAAACAGGGAGCTTTGGTGGATAAAGAATTTTCCATGTAAGTCACTTTTTTAGTGGAAAAGTGACTTATATTTACTTCATTTAAAAATACCTGTTTCTTTTATCCTGCCATCCACTTTTACTTCATATTTGGATTAGCATAAAATATAAATATATTTAAATTCTTTTTGGTCAAATTACTTGAGTTGAATTTCAGGCCAAGTCCAAGAGGATCCAGCTTTGTTTTCTGTATAGTATCCAGAAGGGAATAGACCTCTGTTTTTATTGTTTTTTGGTTTCATCCTGAATTTTCTTTACTTGATGAATTTTCTTTACTTGATGTAGAATCTGGGGTAGATGGCCTTAGATCCAACATCCTTAATCCTTAAGTACGGGGGAGAAAAAAATGAAAAAGATTGTCCTGCCATTATTGGTATATTTAATTGTTTGCATCATTGTTGTCTTCATTCCTGCATCGGAAGGCTACAATTCATCATGGACCTGGAAATTGTTGATTGGACAAATTTTAGCCATACCGATTTCCTTGATTGTATTAATGGTTACTATTTATGTGAGCAAGAAACCTTCTCATGGTAGAAATAGTATAGATATCTACAAAAGCTGATGTGTGAATAGACTCATCAGCTTTTTGCAGATTAAAGGCATATTAGACCAGTAGAATAATAACATTATTCGACAACCTCTGTACTCTTCTAGGCATATCCTCCACGCTGTGTTCATTAGTATGTGATTTCAATCAACTGCTCGATGCTATTTTGGAACTCCTTTTTTATACTAAAAATTAAAATTCCAATAAAAAATAAATGTCAGTGCTTTTGCCCAATTCTTCAAAACCAGTAAGCATATGTTAAAAGTAAAATTACCTCTATGAATCCATTATAATTAAGCCTGTTTCCGGGGCCAAAGGAGAAGGGATTATTTTTGTACAGAAGCAGAAAGAAACGATTGTTTTAAAAACGGATGATATGGAAAAGGTATTTACTGAAAAGGAATTGGAGGAATGGGTTACGGAACTGCTTTTAAATGATGATACTTATCTAGTCCAACCATATATCCGTTCGCTTACCAAAGCAGGTAAATCATATGATTTCCGCCTCCACGTACAAAAGAACGGTGAAGGAAGATGGGTGACAACTGCAGTATATCCCCGTATTGCGGAGCAAGGTGTTATTGCAAATCTTAGTCAAGGAGGATATACAAGTTTTTTAGATAGTTTTTTAGAAATGCAATTTGGTGAAGAGTCTTATAACATGAAACGATATTTGGAAATATTTTCACTTCAATTTTCTAACCAATTTGATAGTCTATATGAAAATAAATTAGATGAATTGGGAAATGATGTAGGGATAGATGAGAACCAGAAAATTTGGTTATTTGAAGTTAACTGGCGCCCGGGTGTCCTAATTATTTTCAATTTAGAAATTGATATAGCCAAGACGACAATAAAATATGCAGTCTATTTGGCACAAAGGAGTAAGAAGGTAAAGTAATAGGAAAGCGAAAATAAAACAAACGCAGAAGTTTTTATACTTCTGCGTTTTCTTGTCTGTCTAAATACTTCCAGGAACTATGTTTTCTTCTTATGGGTTTATGGACTTGCACCAGAACATATTCTGCGATCTCATCACCCGTTATTTTTGTACTCCCTTTTAAGTCACAACACCAAAGCTTACCGAGTATCATAAAAGGAGGGAGCTCTGTAAGTAGAGCTATCTACGAATAATGCGAGGTGAACTGATGCTCATTTCAGAGTTAGATGAGAATACGTTAACAGATCATCAAATTGCAAGCCTATTATTCAAAGGCTTGGATGATGATCAGCAAAAAGGCGATTGCATTCTTGTTGTCGGCAGCAGCAAAGCAGTCCAATACCGTCTTCCAAAAGCGGTAGAGCTGTATCATAGCGGGAGAGCAGGGAAGATTCTATGTTCCGGTGGTGTGAAATGGGACGGGCTGGAGCATGCCGAGGCTATTGCGCTAAAAAATGAAGCGGTCAAAATGGGAGTCCCGGAGAAAGATGTATTAGTAGAGGACCTCTCCCTCCATACGAAAGAGAATGTGCTGGCATCCCTGCTGATATTGGACAGGGCATTTTCCCTTCATCAAATAGACAGGCTGCTGATTGTTACGACTGCCTTTCATATGAAAAGGCTACACCTGACGCTGAAAACCTATGTGCCATCATGGATCAACTTTACCCTCTGTCCGGTCAATGACCGCACAACACGTGCGGATAACTGGTTTCAGAGTGAGCCGGGAAGAAAGCGGGCGGAGGCAGAGTCGCGGAAAATCATCATGTATGTCAAACAAGGCGCGTTGGTGGACGAAGAAATCTATCTGTGAGTCACTTTCGCGCGTAGAAAGTGACTTTTCTCGTTTTGTAGCCCGGAACAAACACCTGCAATCCACATATATATTAAACTTAATGAAAGAAATACCAATATCATCACTTACCCAATCCAATAAACCCCTTTATTCGACAGCTTCGGGACGTCACTGTGACAAAAAGAGGAGTCACCTCCATATTGAAAAGGTGACTCCTCTTTTGTGTGCTTGCTCATTCAGGGGGCTACTGCATTGGGGTTCCGTCCGAACAGGGTATAGTCTGTGGAGATCGGGATGACATCGATGATACTGTTGAAGTTCAATAGATTGTCCAATTGGGTGCCTCTTACGGTTACGATCTGAGTTTTCGAATAGATATCCCCATTGAAGTTTGCAGAGATGATCACACCATTCAGGAATGGGTCCTGCGCGCTTCCATAGGTGATTGTTCTCGTTTGTCCCGGAGGAAGGGTAAACGCGACTTCACCTGCATAGTTTGCCGGATTTGAACCTTGACGTACAAGGAGGACAATTTGCAAAGAAGCTGCACTGCGGTTATTCAAAGTTTTTTCAGCCATATATTTCACCTCCCCTCTTTGCAAGTTAATATATATTATTCCCGTAATTCAATACTGATAGGGCAGGTATAATAGTCTTGCAAAAAATAAGTAGAGTGCTGAGAGGGAATTTAATAGAATGCGGGAGGCGGTGGGGACGGTTGTATTACCAGAGACGTAAAGAGAATTTCTAAAGAAAATAAAAGGATTAGAAATTAATGGATTAGTAATATACGGAGTTGATGAAATTCTATTAGAAAGGGAAGTAGAGGGAGAAGTTCACGGGCTAATAAAGACAAATGAGCTTTGGTATGAAAATGAGCTGCAAAAGAAATATATATTTTATGCAGATTCTGACACTGCAATGTTAAGAAAAACAGTTTAAAAGGAAATATAGATATTCAAATGATGACGAACTACTACCTGATGATATCTTTGATTTATGGTTCAAAGAAGTAAAAAAACAAGACCTTGATTGCATTAATGCTTTCAAGGTTTTCTTAATTAGGAAAGAGATCCGTAAGATAGAGATAGAGACAATTAGGATAAGATATTTGTCATCAAGCAATAAAATAAAGAGCAAGTTAAAACAGATAATTGAATTAGGGGAAAATTGGATATTTATGTTATTATGGTACTTGAGTGAGTCCTGAAATTATTCCCAACAACTACTTATTTAAATGAAATATAGACGGGAGATTAGCTTTTATGGAAACAAAGATACTAGAATTGCTCAACAAAATATATCCAATAGATTTTAGTGAAATTGAATCAGTTACAAATGAAATGTATCGATGTACTGCAGTGCAGGGTAACTTCTTTGCTAGAATAACAAACTATAAAACCTATGATGAACAGTTAGAAGAAGTTACTTATACTAACTTTTTATATAATGTAGGATTTGGAGTTTCGCCAACCATATCTTCCTTAAACGGTAAACTGGTAGAAAGGATAATGCTTGATAGGGAATACTTAACTGTATTATATAAAGCAGCTCCTGGTATACATTTACCAAGGACTCAATGGAACGCCAGTATATTAAAAGAATTAGGTCGACAAATTGGTAGATTGCATCGTCATTCAAAGAATTTCGAAAATATAGAGACGATTAGATACATCAACGATTGGTATAATAATGAGGAGTATGATTTCCTTAAATATATCCCTAAAGAAGAAAGCACTATCAGAGAAATTGCGCATGAGGTTTTATCTACAATAAAAAACCTGCCTCAAAGTGATTCAACATATGGTTTGCTGCACGGTGATTTATGGTTAGAAAACATTTTGGTAGATGGTGATTCCAAACTGACCATGGTTGATTTTCAAGATTGTGAGAAACATTATTATATATTTGATTTGGCTGTGCCTATCTATAGTGCGATGGAGTATTCGTTTGTAGGCAATGGTAACATTGTTGACTATGGGCGTTCCATTACTAAAGCAATTATCGAAGGGTATCAAGAGGAAAATGACATATCTCAAGAGATGTTAGATAAACTTCCTCTATTCATAAAATTAAAAGAAATATTTGAATACAGCTTGATGCATATGTACTGGAATAAAGAGAAGTTAACAGAAGAGCAAATACGAATAATGAACAATTTTAGAATAAGGATTGAAAAAAATCACTCCATTCTAAGTATTTAACAAACTTTTGTTATTAGACTGAACAAACGAGTTCGAGCTAGCTTCACCAGCCCATGTTCTTCCGATCGGGCGCAAAAGTGGAACAAGGAGTTGTCACATTGGCAGCTCCTATTGTTTTAAAGAAGCCGTTTAATAAGGAAAGTGTAATTTCATGTTACTATCACATTATTTTTTGTTCCAGAATCTATATACAGTGCAATAAGATTCTGCCCTGAAATATAGGAAGTAGTAGGAACGGTTCCGGTTGCTTCCTGGGATATAAATATCGAAATATAGACTTTCCTATGATGAAGAAGCATATGGAACCGTCCCCGTTGCTTCCCTGATGCTTCAGAAGACGGAAATAGTTTCAGAAAAAATCAATTGCTTGAAAAACAGGATAATAACTTTAGATGAGTTAGTTGCAGTTTATAAAGATGGTGCATTTTGGAAAATTTTTCAGGTTCTTTATATGTTAGTTGAAAAGATGATGAGTTTAGGACCTTTCTCGCCTCTTTTGAAGAAAGGTCTTAAATCTGCTTCTGATAACACAAACAAAATCAGCATCATTAACCCGTTTTTATCCTCCCACATTTATGAATCGATAAAAGATGAGACTTCCTTTATCTTATGATGTCTGAGTTTCTGATAAAGTGTCGAGCGACTGATGCCCAGAAACTCTGCAGCTTTTGTTTTATTTCCATTGGCTCTTATCAAGGCTTCGATAATAAACGTCCGGTCCAGTTCCAGAATTTTTTCATGTCGATTCCTTGAGGTGCCCGTGTTGAATGGAAGAGAAGTGGTTCCCGGACTGCCAGTAATCATTTTTTCTGGTAGGTGATCCAGTTCAATGATGCTGCCTTCACAAAAGTGAAAAGCACGCTCCATCACATTTTCGAGCTGGCGCACATTCCCCTTCCATTCATAGCTTTGAAACAAATGTAACACAGCGGGGGAAATTCCACTGATCGTTTTCCGCGTTTTTCGGTTTATTTTCTCTATTAGATAGCTGCAAAGTAAATCGATATCATCTCTTCGTTTGCGGAGAGGAGGAATATGTAGATGGATGACATGGATTCGGTAGTAAAGATCTTCTCTGAATTTCTCTTCTTCGACAAGCTTCCAGAGGTCTTTATTTGTAGCAGCCACAATTCTCACATCTACATGGGTGGTTTTTGTATCACCGACACGTTCAAATTCCTTTTCCTGTAATACTCTCAGTAGCTTCGCTTGTAAGGAGAGTGGCATATCACCGATTTCATCTAAAAATAAAGTGCCTTGATCGGCTAGTTCAAACTTGCCGGGCTTTCCGCCTTTTTTTGCACCTGTGAAAGCTCCATCAGCATAACCGAAAAACTCGGACTCCAGCAGGTCTTCCGGAATTGCTGCACAGTTCACTTTAATAAAATTCCCATGGCGGCCGGAAGCACTGTGTATGCCTTCCGCCACAAGCTCTTTCCCCGTCCCGCTTTCTCCGGTGATTATTACAGTAGAAAAGGATTGGCCAGCAATAAATGCGTCATTAATCAGCTTTTTCATGCCTGCATTGGCAGTAACGATATGCGCAAAGGGATTGTCACTGCTTGTCATTCTTATAAGTTCGCCACGGTAATAAATGAGTTCACTTTGTAGTTGCTCCATTCTTCCCAATAAATCTTTCCAAACATCCAATTGGCGAAACATGATTTTAAAGATCGCACCAATAACTTCCCGATCTTTCACAATAGGAGCTTGTGTAAGAATACACGATTGATTATGAATCGTTATCAATTCTCCTTTTATATCATGTTTATCTTTCAAACTCTTAAAAGCAGGAATTTCAGGTGATACATCCGTAATCAATTTCCCAATCACCTGATGACTGGAGTTTAGTTTATATAGCTCCAGGAACCCTTCATTTGCCATCGTAATATTGCCGTATTTATCAGTTAATATGACCCCATCGTAAGCAAACTCCAATGCGCTATTTAATATCATTTTGAGCTGTTTGGTTGTTTCCAGTTCATTGGCGACCGACTCGAAGGCAGTGATATCTCTGAAAGCTACCATGGTACCTGTGAGGGTATCAAATTGTTTAATAGGGATAAAAGAGGCAATTACTTTATTGTTGGGCAGGGTGATTTTCTTTGCTTCGATGATCTCTCCGGTAGTGAGGGAATGGACCAGGTCATTTTTAAAAGAAGGCAATAAGTTATGAATGAATGTACCTAATGATGAGCTGTTTAATTGAAGAAGTCTTTTTGCTGCTTGATTAAATGCGGTAATTTTGAGTTTTTCATCCACGCTTATAACTGCATCCTGCAAATTTTCAACAAGGGAACTCATCCGGGTTGCCAAATTTTGCACTTCTGACATAATTCCCCGAATTAAATCTGATTTGGACATGATGCCATGCACCACCCCATGCTGAAGAACAACTGCATGACTTACTTGACCTTTTATCATGATGTCTCTTGCATCGTAAAGGGACATTTCTTTCTCAATGGTAATAACATCTTTTTTCATAGCGACGTTAATTGGCTGTTCGAGGGAGGGGTTCTTTAATAGAAGACGATACATAGAATACTTAGTTACAATACCTTTCAACTTATTCTTATGCGTAACACAGGCGATGTCGACCCGCTTATCAAGAAACTGTTCCAATGCATCTCGTACTGTACTCTCCTGGGATAGCTCTGCGATTGCTGTAGTAGTAAAATTTTCAACCTTCATTCATTTCACCACACTTCGTTAAATTAATGCGGAATATTCAGAATACACACAATACAATTGTACGACATTTTGCACAGTTGTTCAAATTCTCGTACATGACTTGTTCACTGAATCTATATAACTCTTAAAAGTATCCCTTGATTTTCTTGGCACGCTTCTTGCAATTGAATAGGTAAGAAGAATTGGAGGGGTGAACATGAGGAAGGATACAGAAAGATACTATAAAGAAAAATTGAGAATTTTGGAAGGTGGCCCGAGCAAGTATCACCATCATAATGAAAGTTCAGGCAAATTCTTTGTCCGAAAAAGAATCGAAATGCTCTTTGATCCGGGAACCATTATTGAGGACGGGCTATTTGCCAATGCAGAGGAGCCAAGTTTGCCGGCGGATGGCTGTGTGACAGGGATCGGCGAGATAAATGGAAAGACGGTATGTTTTCTTGCGGCGGATTCCACTGTGAAAGCAGGATCCTGGGGGGCAAAATCAGTAGAGAAAAATATTAGAATTCAGGAAAAAGCGATAGATTTAAAGATTCCAATTCTTTATTTAATAGATTCGGCAGGAGCCAGAATAACCGATCAGCTGGATGTTTTTCCAGGAAGGAGGCATGGCGGGAAAATCTTTTATAACATGGTTCAAATGTCTGGAGTGGTCCCTCAAATTTGTGTGCTCTTTGGCCCTTCCCCGGCAGGCTCAGCCTATATTCCGGCTTTTAGCGATCTTGTCATTATGATTGAAGGAAATTCAAGTGCCTATTTAGGGTCACCAAGAATGGTTGAGATGGCGATTGGGGAAAAAACAACGATGGATAAAATGGGTGGTGCGCGCATGCATTGCTCCATAAGCGGCCTTGGCGATATATTGGTCCAATCGGAGGAAGAAGCCATTGCAGCGATTAAAAAGTATTTGGAGTATATGCCGCAAAATTTTGAAGAAGTGCCAGAAATAAAAGAAGCAAAACCACCGAAAGAAGGCAGAGGCTTAGAAGAGATAATCCCGGAAAACAACAACACTCCATTCAATATGTATGAACTGATCGATCAGCTGATTGACGAAGGAAGCTGGTTTGAATATAAAGAGTTATTTGCTCCTGAAATCATTACTGGGTTTGCGCGGATGGGGGGGAAGGTTATCGGTCTTGTCGCCAATCAGTCGAAAGTGAAGGGCGGAACCCTCTTTGTTGATTCTCCTGACAAAGCGGCAAGATTCATCTGGATTTGCAATGCCTATCAGATCCCGCTCGTTTTCTTATCAGATGTTCCCGGCTATATGATCGGTACGAAAGTGGAGCAGGCGGGAATCATTCGTCACGGCGCCAAAATGATCACGGCTATGTCGGAAGCAACGGTTCCAAAGATTTCTGTCGTCGTCCGAAAATGCTTCGGTGCAGGACTATATGCTATGAGTGGTCCAGCATTCGGTGCAGATGCCGTCCTTTCCCTTCCAAGCGGCCAAATTGCCGTCATGGGGCCGGAAGCGGCAGTAAATGCCGTCTATTACAACAAAATTCAAGAGATTCCAGAAGAAGAAAAAGCCGTATTTATCGGAGAAAAGCGGAGGGAGTACGCCGAGAATATCGATATTCACCGATTGGCATCCAAGCTTATTATTGATGATATTGTCGGTTTTGATGAACTGCGGGGAGAGTTGATCAGAAGGTTCAACGTGTACCGGACAAAGAAAACAAGCGGCCTGCAAAAACGTAATGCAATTCATCCAGTATAAATTAGGGAGGTTATGGAAGTGAATTATGAAACGATTTTGTATGATATCAAACGTGATGGCATTGCCAGGATAACATTCAATCAGCCGGAAATGAGGAACCCGCTCTCCAAACAGGTGACAGAGGAATTGATCCATGCAATCAAGAAGGCGGACAACGACATTCAGGTAAAGGTCATCGTGTTGACGGGTGCAGGAAAGGCATTTTCCGCAGGTGGAAACCTTAATGAGTTCAAGGAAAACTTCACCAAAAGTGTACCCGAGCTTCATATGGAAGGAAAAGAAAGCACGGAGCTTTTTAAACTTGGGGCAACAGTAAAAACCCCAATTATCGCTTCGGTCAACGGTCCGGCATTGGGCGGGGGCTGTGGGATTGTTGCCATGAGCCATATTGCGATTGCCTCTGAAGAAGCGCAGCTCGGCTTGACGGAACTGCGCCTTGGAATTGTCCCGTATGTCATCCTGCCGTGGGTAAGAAGAGCTGTTGGAAATCGAAAGGTAATGGAATTGATGCTCACCGCCGAAATATTCAGCGCCCGCCAGGCAAAGGAATATGGATTGGTTCACCGGGTCGTCCCCCACAATGAGCTGGAGGAAGAGACGCATAAAGTGGCCCAAAATATCGCTTCCTACAGTCCTTTAGCAGTCAGCCTTGCCCTGGAGTCCTTTTATTCCACTGAGCAGATGGACTTGATGAAATCGTTCGACTACTTATCCACTTTGAGAATCATCTCTTTTCAAAGTGAGGACCTAAAAGAAGGTGCGCAAGCATTTCTGGAAAAAAGAAGCCCTGTATGGCTAGGGAAATGAAAAGGAGAACGATAACATGTTAGTGAAATCACCTATGAGCGGAAGTGTATGGAAGGTATTGGTGAAAGAAGGCGATGAAGTAACCGCTGGAGATGTCGTGGTCATATTGGAATCGATGAAAATGGAAATTCCGGTCGAAGCGGCAGAAAGCGGAGTCGTTACGGGGGTGAAAGTGGCGGAAGGGGACTTCGTCCAGGATGATGATCTGTTGATTATATTGAATTAGAAGGGTGTGGGTAAATAATGAAAACGGTTCGTATCGGTGCAGCTCAAGGCTTTTATGGGGATACAATCGAGCCTGCGGTAGCGACAGCCAAATTTGGCAATGTCGACTATTTGAGCTTTGATTGCTTGTCGGAATTAACGATGGCCATTTTGGTCAAAGACTTGAAGAAGAATGAAAACCTTGGCTATACAAGGGATATCGGACTTTCCATGAAGGCGCTTCTCCCCTATGTAAAAGAAAAAGGAATCAAGTTGTTAACCAATGCAGGAGGGATGAATCCACATGCAGCGAAAGAAGAGGTGGTCAGAGTAGCGAAGGAAATGGGCTTTGATCAGCTGAAGATAGCCGTTGTTACAGGTGACAACATTCTGGACCGTTTAGAGAATCTAAAGGAAAAGGGAGTCAGCCTGAACGATCTGGAGACCGGCCGCTGTTTGGCTGAAGTAGAAGAGAAGCTAATGTTTGCCAATGCGTATCTTGGTGCCAAGCCATTGGTTGAAGCATTAAGAGCTGGTGCAGACATTGTCATTTCCGGCAGAACAACGGATACGGCACAGTTTTTGGCACCGCTGATCCATGAATTCAATTGGTCCGAGGAGGATTGGGATGAACTGGCTTCAGGTGTGTTTATGGGACATCTGCTGGAATGCTCGGCACAATCTACCGGAGGTAATTTCAGTGGGAACTGGTGGGAAGTCGAGAATATGGATCAGATTGGCTATCCGATTGCGGAAGTTTATCCGAACGGTGAGTTTCTTCTCTCCAAAGTGGATGAGCGTGGCGGGCTGGTTACAGCAGAGACCATTAAAGAGCAGATGCTATATGAGATACATAATCCCACAAAATATCTCACACCGGATGTGGTGATGGATGTATCCAAAGTAAGGCTCGAGGAAGTGGCAACTAATACTGTGAAAGTGACTGGTGTTACAGGGACTCCTAGGCCAGAAACGCTAAAGGTTGTCATGGGATATGAGAATGGATATATGGGACAGGCCATTGTAGGATTTTCGTGGCCGGACGCTCTGAAGAAAGCGGAAAAAGCAGATGAAATAATACGCAAGCAGCTGGAGAGGCAACGGGTTTCCTATTCGGAAATCAGAACAGAGTATATCGGACACAACGCGCTTCATGGTCCTACCGTGCCCATGGCGTCTGACGAACTAAATGAAGTGTTCCTGCGGATGGCAGTGAGAGGGGAATCCAAACAGGAGGTTGCAAAATTTGGTCGACTGTTTCCGCCCATCGCATTAAATGGGCCCCCTTCCCTTGGAGCCTATATCGGAAACATTCCACCAAGAGAGCTGATAGGGATGTGGTCATGTCTCGTTCCGCGGGAATTGGTCGAACAGGATGTAAAAGTCGAGGTATTTGAGGTGGGAGCTTATGTATAAAGCGTGTTTAAAGGATATAGCCCATGCAAGGTCCGGGGATAAGGGGAACAGTGTAAACATTGGCTTGTTTGCCAAAAGTGAGGAAGCATACGAAGCCATATTGACCCAGGTCACCCCTGAAAAAGTAAAGGGTCATTTTGGGGAGCTGGTGAAGGGAGAGGTCATCCGCTATGAGCTGCCAAACATTCAAGCTGTCAATTTTGTCTGCTATCAAGCGTTGAATGGAGGGGGTTCCTCGTCCATCCGCTTGGATAATCTCGGAAAATGCTTTGGTGCCAATCTGCTGAGAATGGAAGTAGAGATACAATAGAACGTGTTGCGAAAAGACGATTTTGAATCAGGGGAGGTTGCAAATGAACTACCAGCCATATTTGACAGAAGAGCATGAACAATTCAGGCAAAAGGTCCGGAACTTTATTCAAACAGAAGTGGCTCCCAATATCTCAGATTGGGAGGAGGCAGGGGAATTTCCGCTAGACGTGTTAAAGAGAATGGGAGATTTGGGACTTCTGGGGCTGAGATATCCTAAAGAAATCGGTGGGGAGAGTGCCGATTATTTTAAAGTCATGGTGTTTGCAGAAGAATTGAATAAGTGTGGTGCAGGCGGGTTTCCGATGGCCGTAGCAGTGCAGACGGATATGGCGACTCCGCCAATCTACAAATTCGGTACAGCGTATCACCATGAAACCTTTCTAACACCTGCCATTCGGGGGGAAAAGCTTGCATCATTAGGGATTTCAGAACCAAACCATGGGTCCGATGTATCCTCCATCCAGACGAGGGCAGTACGTGATGGTGATGAATGGGTGATCAACGGCTCAAAAATGTATATAACGAATGGTCCAAGAGCGGACTTTGTCACCTTAGTAACAAGAACTTCCGATGAACCGGGATATAAAGGAATCAGTCTTTTTCTCGTGGAAACGGATCGGGAAGGGTTCTCCATCAGCCGGAAACTCGACAAGCTCGGAATGCGCTCATCCGATACAGCTGAACTGATGCTCGAAGATGTCCGGGTTCCCCATAAGAATCTATTGGGGACGGAAGGAAGAGGTTTCTACCAGATCATGTGGCAGCTTCAGAGCGAACGGATGATTGCCGCCGCTTCTGCAATAGGGTTAATGGACTATTGCTTCTCTATTGCCCAATTATATATAGAGGAAAACCAACTGGAAGAGGACGAACAGGTCATGAACGTATTAACTGATATTGTCTGTGAAATAGAGGTTTGCCGTGAAATGACCTATTCCGTTGCCTACCGCTATGCAAACGGAGAGGTTCCCAGTAAGGAAATCTCGATGGTCAAACTGACAACTGCCCAAGCAGCCCATAAAGTAGCGGATATTGTATTGGATCTGATTGGGGAGGAAGCCTGTGATATCGATCATCCGATTCAACGCATCTGGCGTGATTCAAGGTTGAACCGTATAGGTGCAGGGACGGATGAAGTCATGAAAGAAATTATTTCAAAAGAAATCGGCTTGTAGAAGGAGGGATAATCATGGCCCATTGGATTTTCACAGAAGAGCATAAGCTGTTCCGTCATGCTATAAGAAAGTTTGTTCATAAAGAGGTGACGCCGTACATAGAGGAGTGGGAGCACAACGAAACCATACCACGTCGCTTTTTTACAAGACTGGGAGAATTGGGTTATCTAGGTATTTCCCAACAGGAAAAATACGGTGGAAGCAACCTGGATACGATAACGGAGGCTATATTGATAGAAGAACTGGTGAAAGCTGGTGCAGCCGGTCCGGCACTCGCAGTAATCCATCATTTAAGTGCCTTGTGTTATGTAAGCAACTTTGGCAGTGAGGAGGCAAAGGAACAGTACTTGAGAAATGGCATTGCCGGGACGTTTATTTTTACTACCTCTTCATCCAGGAAAAAGACAAGTGAGCTCGTAGTCAAAAGAGGTGAAAACGCGTATTGGTCAGAAGGTCAGGTGACTCTTTTTTCAGGAGAAACAGGGGATATCGCCATTGTCCAAGCCAAAACAGAAGATGAAAATGCCAACAGTCTATTTTTAGTAGAGTTGAAGTCAGAAGGAATTCATTGTTCCAGCGGAAAGAAGCTGTTAGGATGGCGTTCTCTGAAACAAAATCAAGTAAGCTTTGAAAATGTGAGCATGCCCATACACTCTCTAATAGGTTTTAAAGGATATGGTGAAGAGTATAGGAAAGAAGCGGCACACTGGGAACACACGATGACTGCAATCTGCTGTGTTATGTTGGCTGAAAATGCTTTGGATGCTGCTAAAAGATATAGCCAAGAGCGGGTACAGTTCGGCAAACCGATTGCCAGCTTCCAAGCTCTTAGACATATGATGGCGGATATGGCCGTTGCAATCGAAAAATCACGAGCCATCACCTATCGATCCCTATATTTGCTGAGTCAGGAAGATAGGTCGCCAACATTTCCTGCAATCAAGACCATGGCACTGAAAAATGCGGTGGAAATGGTGACTGACGTCTGTGATCATGCCCTGCAAATTCATGGCGGAGCGGGATATATGATGGAATTTCCCATTCAAAGATACTGGCGTGATGGAAAGATGTTCTCCAGTTTTTATAATGAAGAGTTAAAGAATAATAGAGATATCGTAAATTGGCTAAACCATTCAAAAGGAGGTCAAGGTCTTGCAGAAAAAAACAGTGTTACAAGCTTTAGCTGATGCTGTAGAACTAGCCAGGGATGAAACATTTCTAATAGATGGAGAGAGAAAGGTGTCGTTTGAAGAGGTCAATCAAATTTCCGACAGGGTTGCCTCAGGACTGTTGAGAAAAGGAATTGGGAGAGGCGACCGCATCGGCATTATCGCGCTCAATCAGCTTGAGTGGCTGTGTACCTTTTTTGCAGCAGCGAAGATTGGTGCAAGTCTTGTTACATTGAATGTGCGTTATCGCGAAACCGAGCTGGAATATATGCTTAATAACGCGGAGGTTAAGGCAGTCGTATCGCTTGCTGAATTTCAGGATTTTCATTACAAGGATTTTTTCAGAAATAACATCCATAAATTTCCTTCGTTAGAACAATTCTTTTATATAGGAGGGGAGGAGGATACGTTTCATAAATTAATAGAGGAGTCAATTAATGAAAGCGCTTTACTTGAAGCTAGGAGCGAGGTGACAGAAGAAGATACCGTGCTGATTATCTATACTTCCGGGACCACAGGGAAGCCAAAGGGAGCCATGATTTCAAATCAAAGCCTGCTTGCATCTGCCCAGGCCCAAACAGAGCACTTTAAAGTGACAAATAGTGATCGAGCTATCGGAGGACTGCCATTTAATCATGTAGGGGGCATTACTTGTACCATTATGGTTGCACTCTTGAGCAGGAGCAGTGTCGTATTAATTCCAAGCTTCCGGCCCGACCTTGTGTTGGAGGCTATCGAGAAGCATAAGGCAACGATTTTTGGCGGCGTTCCAACGATGTACGTCATGCTCTTATCCATGCCAGAGCAAGAAAAATATGATTTGGGTTCGCTTAAGTTATGTATTGTTGGCGGTTCGAATGTCGAGCCGAAGCTTTGCGATATGATCACAAACCGCATTCCAAACGGTCAGCTTGTCAATTTATATGGATTAAGTGAAACTTCTGGGGCATGTGTGTTATCCACTCTTAAAGATGACAGCAGTAAAGTGCAGGAAACCATCGGAGTTGCAATTGGAGATTTTGCTATTCGTGTTCTTGATCCGGATGGGAAGGAACTCGAAGGTGAAGTGGGAGAACTTGTGATAAAAGGGGGGTGTGTCGGCAAAGGTTATTATGGGTTGAAGGAGGCGACGATGGAAACATTCAAGGATGGATGGCTCTATACAGGAGACATGGTATCCAAGGACGCGGAAGGCTACATTTATTTCAAAGGCAGGAAAAAGGAAATGTATCTAACAGGCGGGTTTAATGTCTTTCCTGTTGAAGTGGAAAATGTTCTTACCAAACATCCTGGAGTCCAGCTTGCAGCCGGTTTTGGAATCCCGGATTCAAACCTCGGAGAAGTTGGGGTCTTCTATGTTGTTCCTGAAAAAGGAAAAAGTTTGACAGAATCAGAGTTGAAGGACTTTTGCAGCCGTCAGCTTGCAGATTACAAAATCCCAAGACAATTCATCATAGTGGACCAGGTACCGCTGACTCCTGCAGGTAAGGTGCAAAAGGCTTTATTAATGGAGAGCTTCAAACAGCAGAAAGTATAAAAGTAGAATGAGGAGGGGCTTGAATTGGTAGAAATCACTGCGGTAAATCGTATCGCCATTGGGGATATTGTGAGAAGGAGTGCCAGTCGATATCCAGAAAAGATAGCATTTATTCAAGGAGATGAAAAGTGGACGTATAGAGAAGTAGATGAAATGTGTAATCAGTTCGCCCAGTTTCTATTGGAAAATGGTTTGAAAAAAGGAGATACGATTGCGACAATCTGCACCAATTCCTTGGACTCCATCATTGTGACTTATGGAATTGCAAAAGCAGGTCTAATATGGGTGCCAATCAATCCCGGCATCTCATTCGAAGAAAAGAAATATATCTTAAACCAAGTAAAAGCAAAACTGATTATCGGGGATAAACGGTTATTAGTCGGGCATCTGGACGTCTATAAGGAATTCGCACGAACCATACAGTTAACCGGATCTTATGAAGAATTTCATCAGCTTTTCAAGGAATACCCGATGGAAGAACCAACGGTAGATATAAAGGACCGCGATACAGCGCAAATCATGTATACTAGCGGCACGACCGGCAATCCAAAAGGTGTAATGATCAGCCATCTGGCGGTATATATAGCCAGCCTTGGAAACATTATTGAAATGGGATTGAAAACGAGTGATGTCGCAACAGTCCTGATGCCTTCCTTTCATTGCGCCCAACATACGTTTACCACCAGCTTTTTAAACATAGGAGCGACAAGTGTTATCTTCAACGGATTTGATGCAGAAGGGTTATTGAAGTCCGTTCAAGATAAAAAAATCACCTGGATGTTCATGCTGCCTATGATGTATCGGGGGGTATTGTACCACCCGAACTTCAAGAACTATGACATCTCTTCCTTAAGATCGTGTATGTATGCCATGGCTCCTATGGACCGGCCAACATTGGAAAAACTGATCAAGGCGTTTGATGCTGACTTTGCACTCGGAACCGGTCAGACGGAAATGTACCCATCCACCCTCATGTTCAAGCCGGAAGAGCAGCTTCGCAGGTCTGGCTCCTATTGGGGTGTGTCAAGCATCATAAATGATACCGCTGTCATGGATGAAGAAGGCATTATTCTACCAAAAGGAAAAGTGGGAGAGATTGTCCATCGCGGACCAAATGTCATGAACGGGTACTTTCAAGGTGATGAAGAGACCAAGGCCAGCAGGGAGCATGATTGGCACCATACAGGAGATCTTGGATATTGGGATGAGGATGGCCAATTACTATTTGTCGATCGTAAGAAAGACCTCATAAAAACAGGTGGAGAAAACGTGGCATCCATTAGAGTGGAACAGGTTCTACTGATGCATGAAAAGGTAGGCAATGCAGTGGCGATAGGCCTTCCACATAGCCACTGGGTGGAAGCGGTAACGGCCTTTATAGTGCCGAAGGAAAACACCCATGTAACGGAAGGGGAATTATTGGAACACTGCAAAGAACATCTTGGGAAATTCCAAGTACCAAAGTCAGTCGTTCTTGTAGAAGAACTTCCCATGACCACTACCGGAAAAATTCAAAAGCATGTATTGCGGACCAAGTTCCAGAATCTATATACAGTGCAATAAGATTCTGCCCTGAAATATAAAAAGAGGAATTCTAACAGTTTAGGATTTCCTCTTTTTTTATGGTGTAAAAACTTAATAGCGTTGACACTTAACCTTTTAAATTTATTATTCTGAATATAGATAATATTTTAAATTATTGATTGACATTTAATTATTAATTAGTAAAATTATTGTTAATAGTAAAACGAAAATTATACGATAGCAATAAATTACGTTATACAAAAACTCGATAACTTTTAAAGCTTAATTTAGGAGGTAAAACATGATTCTTCATAAAATTGAAACCGCTTCCAAGGAGGAGTTGGTGGAACTCCAATTAAAACGGCTAAAGGAGACAGTAAGCAGAGTTTATGAAAAGGTCCCATTTTATAAAAATAAGTTTGATGAACTAGGTGTAAAGCCTGAAGATATTCGATCCATCAGAGATTTGATAAAACTTCCTTTTACAGTAAAAAGCAATTTAAGAGACCACTATCCCTTTGGTTTTTTCGCAGTTGACCAAAAAGAGTTAGTGCGTATTCATGCATCCTCAGGAACAAGTGGAAAGCCAACGGTTGTAGGCTATACAAAAAATGATATTAAAATTTGGTCCGAACTTGTAGCACGTGCTATTGCTATTTCCGGTGGGGAGCCTGGGGAAATACTTCATAATGCATATGGATATGGTCTTTTTACAGGTGGTCTTGGCCTTCATTACGGAGGGGAGGAGCTTGGGATGGTGACAGTTCCTGTATCAGGGGGGAACACAGATCGCCAAATATCCATCATGGAAGATTTTCAGCCGTCGGTTATCTGCTGCACACCTTCCTATTTTTTAAATATTGCTGAACGCATGGAGGCGCTTGGTAAGAATCCAAGAGAGACATCTTTAAAATTCGGGATATTTGGTGCAGAACCTTGGTCAGAGGAAATGCGTCGTACCATAGAAGAAAAGTTTGATATTAAAGCATGTGATATTTATGGCTTAAGTGAAGTGATGGGACCAGGGGTTTCAATGGAATGTCATGAAGCACAGGATGGCCTTCATATTGCAGAAGATCATTTCCTAGTAGAAGTGATCGATCCAATTACATTACAACCTGTTCCGAATGGAGAAGACGGAGAGCTCGTGTTCACAAGCTTGACCAAAGAAGCAAACCCGATTATCCGCTATCGTTCTGGTGATATTGCATCTCTAAATAGAAACAAGTGTAAATGCGGACGATCTACGATTAGGATGTCACGGGTAAAAGGCAGAATAGATGATATGCTCATCATTCGCGGAGTAAATGTGTTCCCATCTGAAATTGAGCATTTTTTACTTTCCGTAAAAGATATCGAACCACATTATCAACTCCACTTGTTTAAGAAAGGGAGCATGCAACATGTGGAACTGCAAGTGGAAGTAAGGGATGAATTCTATAGCCGAATTTATCGCGATATGAATCATGAAAAGATTAATAGTCTTAGAAAGCAAATCCAAAGTCTCATAAAAAGCTCTTGCTTAATTTCGGTCGATGTTAAGGTACTAGAACCAAAATCAATCCCAAGGTCTGAAGGGAAGGCAGTAAGAGTAGTAAATCGGATGAATGAACCACAGGAAGTTTAAAGTTGGTGGAATGTGACAATTAAAATCAATTCCGTATTTTTTACGTAATGAATATTATCTTACAAAATAAAAGGGTGGTAGAATGACTGATTCTATTCAATTTTTAATTTCCGGACTTACTATCGGGAGTATTTACGCGATAGTCGCCCTAGGATTTGTCACAATTTATAGTGTGACAAAGGTTATTAATCTAGCACAAGGCGAATTTGTCATGCTTGGTGGAATGACCATGTTCTCCTTAATAAGTTTAGGTTTACCCTATTTTGTCTCTTTTTTTTTAACCATTGTCATAGTGGTGGCAATAGGCTGGTTACTAGAATTTATGATTATTCGAAAAGCAAAAGGAGCGGATCCGCTAAGCTTAATTATCTTAACCATAGGTACGGCAATTTTTATTCGAGGGATTGCGGGTATGGTGTGGGGGAAAAACGCAGTTAAGGTAGACTCGTTTACAAGTGATGAACCGATAAGTGTGATGGGGGCGTCGATCACACCACAAAGCATCTGGGTCATGGTTTTTATGTTGGCCGTTGTTGTCATCCTCTACATATTAATAGAAAAAACGATGATTGGAAAAGCATTTCGTGCTTGTTCCGTTAACCCGATGGCAGCCAGATTAATGGCCATAAGTCCTAAGAAAATGTCCTCTTTTTCCTTTGCTTTAAGTGCAGGTTTTGGAGCATTAGCGGGACTCGTCATTGCACCTATTCTTTTCCCTTCCTATGATATGGGAATGATGTTGGGCATCAAAGGGTTTTCTGCAAGCATATTGGGAGGATTGGGCAGTGCACCTGGCGCCGTTATTGGTGGTCTTTTATTAGGAGTGATTGAATCATTTGGAGCTGGTTACATTAGCTCAGGAATGAAAGATGCAATTGCTTTTGGTGTGGTGCTGATGCTTTTACTTATTAGACCATATGGATTACTCGGAGAAAAGAATGTTGGAAAGGGAGGGCTATAGTTGATATATAAAGGTATCCAACGATTTGGTTGGAAAGGAATTATAGCTTTTTCGGTATTTATCCTGGTTCTCCCGTTTATTTTATCTTCGTCCTTTTTTGTTACAAAGGCTACTTTTGCAGGGATTTATACCATTATCGCAGTTGGACTGGGTTTATTAATGGGATTTGCTGGTCAGATTTCATTAGGACAAGCTGCCTTTTATGGGGTAGGTGCCTATTCTACGGCAGTATTAACGACCACTTATGGAATTAATCCATGGATCAGCTTAATAATCTCTATAGCGGCACCAGCCCTTATTGCGTATATATTAGGGCATACCATGGCAAGACTTCACGGCTATTATTTAGCGATGGCGACACTTGCGTTTGGAATTATCATCCAAGTGCTTTTGGTGGAATGGAAGTCCGTAACAAAAGGGGCTTCAGGATTTTTTGGAATTCCCAAGATTGAGATATTCGGTTTTGCTTTTAAACAAGGACTGTCCTATTACTATTTAGTTTGGGCATTTGCCTTACTTGTGATTATCATTTCCCTGAATATTATTCACTCTCGAATCGGGCGGGCATTACGCTCCATCCACGATAGTGAGGTTGCGTCAAGTGCAATGGGAGTGGATACAGGGCGATATAAAATGCAGGTTTTTGTCATCAGTGCCATGTTTGCTGGGCTTGCAGGTTGGCTTTTTGCTCATATGTCCTATAGCATTTCTCCGGGCTCCTTTGGATTAAACGGTTCCATTTTATTTCTAACGATGGTTGTTCTAGGTGGGGCAACTAGTATATGGGGGGCGGTATGGGGAGCACTGCTTATTACGGTCATCAGCTTGATTGTCCATACGTTAGGGTCCCATATTTCCTTTATTTCAAGTGACTTTGAACATGTGCTTTATGGATTTATTATGATGTTAGTCGTCATTTTTCTCCCTAAAGGATTGTTCCCTACCCTAACTTCTATGATTAAAAAGTCATACCAAAAATCAAAACGAACCACGCCATCCCAAAACCTTCGATCTGAAAAGGGGGAGCGAAATGTCTAGTTTATTAGAAGTGAAAAACGTGACAAAACGTTTTGGAGGAGTCGTAGCAAATCGAAATGTTACTTTTGACATTGAGGAAGGCAAAATAACAGGATTGATTGGCCCTAATGGAGCTGGGAAAAGCACTTTATTTAACATGGTTTCCGCTGTTTTCCCACCAACAGAAGGAGAGATTTGGTTCCATAATGAAAGAATCGATTCTTACCCGTCATATAAAATTGCCCCACTAGGTATTTCAAGAACGTTTCAGAACCTGCAAGTTTTTAAGAATATGACTGTTCTTGAAAATGTGATGGTTGGATTGCATACGAGAACCTCTTCTGGAATAGTAGCTGCAGCATTGAGACTGCCAATTTCCAAAAAAGAGGAAGACTTTATTTACAAGACTTCAGTAGAAATGCTGAAATTCGTAGAATTAGAAGACATTTGCGATTTGGAGGCTGGTAAACTGTCTCTAGGGAAATTAAGGTTGCTAGAATTGGCAAGAGCCCTCGCCACGAGTCCAAAGCTATTATTATTTGATGAAATAGCAGCGGGGTTAAATCACCAAGAAACACTGGAAATGAGTAATCTAATTCTAAAAATAAGAGATCTTGGTATTTCTATTTTCATCGTCGAACATGATATGGATTTGGTAATGAGAATTTGCGATAAAATCATTGTTCTGGATCAAGGGGAGAAAATTGCTGAAGGAACGCCGAAAGAAGTACAAAACAATCCTCGTGTCATAGAAGCCTACCTTGGGGCCGATGAAGAGCAGGAGGGAAGTGCATGACCTCAAAGATGCTGGAAGTTAAGGATGTTTCATTCAGTTATGGACCTATTCAAGTTTTAAATAAAATCAATTTTCATGTTGATAAGGGGGAAATTGTGGCCCTTCTTGGAGCTAACGGTGCCGGAAAAACGACGATGCTTAAAAATATATCTGGTCTTCTCAAACCGTCAAGTGGTCAAATTTTTTTCCAGGATGAAAATATTACGCCATTTGAGGCAGAAAAAATCGTCGAAAAAAGGTTGATTCTTGTTCCTGAGCATAGACAAATCTTTAGTACATTGTCTGTACTGGATAATTTATATTTAGGAGCTTATCATCATTATGCAAGAATGGGGAAAAGGGAAGTGAACCGTGATATCGAAAAAGTGTTTCAATTGTTTCCGATTCTAAAAGACCGAAAAGCTCAGCTTGGTGGAACACTTTCAGGAGGCCAACAGCAGATGTTGGCTATTGCAAGAGCTATTATGGCAAGACCGAATCTTCTTTTGCTAGATGAGCCATCCCTGGGATTAGCACCTTTAATCGTTAAAGAAGTTTTGCAATACGTGAAACAATTAAGGGATGATTTTGATGTAACTGTATTACTTATTGAACAAAATGTAAGCGCTTCGTTAAAGATAGCGGATCGTGGCTATGTTATGTCCCACGGGAGTATCATCAAAGAAGGCAATTCAAAGGAATTACTAACTGACCCTGAGATTAAAGAGGCATTTTTAGGCCATACGGTGGTATAACAGTTAAGTTGAATTAAACGCCTAACAAGCGGTTAAGGAATAAACCAATAGTATTTATAAGGGGGAGTTTTTTTGAAAAAGCTTTTAGCTAGTATGATGGTAGCTGCCTTGGCATTTGGAACGATTGCTTGCAGTAACTCAGAAACCGGTGGAGAGGAGAAGGATGTTTATAAAATTGGTGCGATCTATTCGAAAACAGGTGATGGCAGCCCGCTAGGTGAACCTGAATGGAATGCTACAAAATTATTAGAAAAACAAATAAATGACGACGGTGGTATTAATGGAACCCCAATAGAAATTATTTTGGTAGATGACGAATCGACTCCAGAAAAAGCCATGGAACAGATGAATCGACTGATCAACGATGAAAAGGTTCTTGCTGTTCTGGGATCAACGACAAGTGGTGCAAGTCTCTCAATGAAAGGCATTGCGATGGATAATGAAGTTCCAATGGTATCCGCAGGTGCTGCAGTTGGTATCATTTCACCAGTGGAAGAATCAAAATGGGTCTTTAAAACTCCCCATTCCGATGCGCATGCTGCCGAAAGGGTATATATGTACTTGCAAGAAGCCGGCTTGAAGGAAGTAGCTATTCTAGCAGATTCAAATGCTTTCGGAGCAAGTGGTGTAGAGCAGTTGGAAGCTCTAACAAGTGAATACGATATCGAAATCGTGGCCAATGAATCCTATAACACAGACGATGCAGATATGAAAACACAATTAACAAAAATCAACAGTTCCAGTGCAAAAGCTTTGATTGTTTGGGGTACCAACCCTGGACCAGCTATTATTGCAAAGAACATGAAAGAGCTAGGGATGGATATTCCTTATATCGGAAGTCATGGGATTGCAAACCAATCCTTTATCAACCTTGCTGGTGATGCAGCAGAAGGTGTTTTGATTCCAACAGGAAAACTCCTATTCCCGACACAAATCCCTGAAGATGATGTACAATATGAGGTTATTTCAAGCTTTTACGACAGTTACACAGCTGAATACGACGCGGAGCCCACCAACTTTGGATCTTATGGGTACGATAACTTAATGTTAGTAGTTGAGGCATTAAAATCCGGTGCAACAGACAGAGAATCCATCCGTGATTACTTAGAGAATAAAGTAAAAGATTATGTTGGAGCGACCGGTATTTTTACATTCAGTCCAGAAGACCATAATGGCTTAAAAGCGGATAGCATGGTACTTGCTGAAATAAAGGATGGGAAATGGGTATTAAAAAAATAAAAATAGAATTCAGAAGGCTGACCCTTTGTTATGAGTCAGCCTTTTCTAAAGAAATGGAGGTGGAACAGTTGAACGAAGCAATTATGGAAAAGGTATCTGCAGACCCCTTTGCAAAGCTTTTAGGGATACAAATTATTGAAATAGAAGAGGGTAAAGCTATTGTTTCCTTAAACATTAAGGAGAACATGCTGAATTTTCACGGTGCTGTAAATGGTGGTGTCATATTTTCCTTAGCGGATGTTGCTTTTGCCATTGCTAGTAACTCATACGGACAAACTGCGGTAGGCATTCATGTGACTATCAATTATATGAAGGCAGGGATGTTTAAGGATACATTAACTGCAACTGCAGAAGAGGTATCGAAAAATCCAAAACTTGGACTTTATCGCATGACTATCCGAAACCAAGATGGGGAATTATTGGCTACTGCTGATGGAATGGTATACCGGAAAAAAGAGCAGTTTGCGTGAACACTATCACCAATGTTGATTAGTGCCCAAGTTCTAAACAACAGGTATCAACAAACATATCAGAAAAAAATCAGGCTGCCTTTCTCCAAAAGAACTCAGAGATAGGGCAGCCTAAAATGTGTTTGATAGAGGTCGATCTGCTGGGTCTGGATAAGTTCAAAACAAATGTAAAAATTTTATAAAATTCAGACGAAAATTGATTTAGCCTTGCTTCCGGAATGGAAAAATACTGGGAACTATGAAGCTGTAATTGAAGTACCTAAAGACGTTATCCTCAATATAGGTAGAGCCGAAAGACAGAACACCTTATCAGGTAGTGTATTAAATGGAAATGAAGATCAAGTTCTTTTACCCTTGAATTATCCATTAGATTGGATTAAAGAAATCAGACAAATACCTTCAAGATAGGAGTGATTTTATGCAAAATGGATCAAGATTAAAGGTGCAAGTAGAGAAAGTTATCAGCTTAGTAGTCCAAAAGAAGAAGCAAAGAGATCATGAGTTTTTAAATACACTATTATTGAATTTACAACAACTTTCAGAAGCATTAAACAACCCAAGTAGTACAGGTGACCTTCCAAAGCATTCAAAGATAAATGGAGCCTTGCGTGCGTATTTCGATACTAACCTGGTAGAAAGTTACGAAGAGCCTCTTGTAGTGGAATTAGATTTACTTGAATCGATGCTTAAAACACCTTAATGGCAATATCCAAGGGTATGTGAATAATGAAAACTATTGATATGAATGAGCTGAAATTATTATTCAATGAACTAATACTTATTTTAGAGAAGTTTGGGGATAGGTGTAGCATTAACAATCAAAAAAGGATAATACAAGAAACAATAAACATAATAGAAAGTGATTTGGATTATGAGGAAAAGGTAGTATTAATTCGCCGGGAATACTCCTTGTTATATCCACCTCGTGGAGGGTTAACGGAATTCAATATTTGGAGAGATGATTTTGAGGAAAGAAAACGGGTCAATGAGCCTTTTGATAAGATAAGTAACCGACTATGGGACATCTTCAAATGATCAAATAAAAAAAGAAAGTCGCATTCCAAATTGAAAGGTGACTTTCTTTCATCTATTAAGCTTGCCCCACCAACGCCTCCTTCTACTGCTTCGGATAACGCAGCTTCTTAAGAATTCTGTTTGGAATATGAGTACTCCTTTTTTCTTTCTATATTAAAGCTATTACTACACTTAGGATAGTAGCTGCATCCATAAAAGGGCTTGCCATTACGGCCCTTTCTTCTAACCATATATCCTCCACAGACTGAACAATTTATCTGTTCGTGAATCACTTCTATATTATTTAAGGTATAATCACACCCTGGATAATTGCTGCAACCTAAAAACTGGCCACCAGACCCATTTTCTCTTACAAGCAGATGACCTGATTGGCATCTCGGACAATTAGGATTGGTAAACATATGCTCTCCATCAGATTCATAGTCAATTTTATAATCGCTCCGTAGTTCTTTCACAAACGAAGATTGATCAGATTCTGGAGCAAGGATATATGTGGTGTTTTTGGTTCTGGTAACAGCAACGTAGAACAAGCGACGTTCTTCGGCAAATTCGAATACATCACTATCATTAAGCACCCAATTGAGTACGGGGTCATCAGAAATTTTATTTGGAAATCCTACTGTACTATTTTTAGCATTTAATAAAATCACATTTTCAGCTTCCAGCCCTTTTGAACGATGCACTGTAAGAAAAGATATTTTTAATTTAGGGTACTTAAAGTATGTAACTTTAGAGTTGCTGCTTACTTTGAAGCTGGTGTTTCCATCCAATATTTTGATATCAAAATTATTCCTGCCCAATAACATAATCTCTGTTTCTGGACCATACAAACTGACAATCTCCTCAATTGCTTTAAAAAGAGGGAGAAGTATTTGATTCCTTGAAAATCCTAAAATTCTTATTGGGTAGTTATTCGTCTTATAAGACTTCAAATCTTTTGTATATTGATTAGGGTTTTTCATTACAAACTTTCCCGCTATATCAATAAGCTCCTGAGAATTACGGTAGGTATTTTCTATTCTTAACAATTTATGCTGCCCGAAATAATCCCTGAACTTGGTGAACAGTTGTACATCACTACCGGCAAAACGATAGATGGATTGCCAATCATCACCTACGCACATAATCTTTGCCTTGGTATTACTTCTTATCGCATTTACCAAGTTAAATCTACTCTGAGAGATATCTTGATATTCATCAATAATGATGTATTTATAAGGAAATGAAAGCTTTCCTTGTTTTACAATGTCTGTTGCTGCATTAATCATATCGTTAAAATCAATCTCTTTTGTCTTTGCTAAGAAATCTTGATAATAACCGTAAATAGGTTCTACTAGACTAAAGAAAATCTGATTCCTTATTTGTAAGAATCGATGATTTTGTACTTTTTTATTTTCTTCTGAAAATCTGATAAATTCAGAAGTGGTATACCCTTTGGATTTGAACAGGTTAATGAAAGTCCCTATTAATTTTTTGAATTCTACGAAATACCTATCATTTATCTGGTCGTATAGGACAGAGAATAACTCTTGAAAATTAATCTCTTTGAATTCCACCCTATTTTTCTTAAGGCTGCTTTCTAATTTTTTAAGTAAGTTACCTTGTTTATTATAAAAGGAGTAGGTTTCAATAAGTGTGGTACCATGTTCTCTATGTAAATTCCTTTTCCATTGCATACCTTCAATGTACTTCTCCTCTTCCATTTTACTGAGGTACGGTGCCTTATATTTTTCGTTTACTCCAAAATGTTCAATATACAAATCATAGTCAGGTAAATAAAAATCAGGCTTGTATTGTCTATAAGATTCATTGGCTGTAAGGTGAGGATAGTCTTTTTCATATTCATAATTTATACCGTTCAAGAATAAGAAATTGGCAATGATGAATTCTTCCAAACTTTTTACTCTTTCTCCACCATAAGTGTTAAAAATGGTGGCCATATCTTTCGTATGTTTATCTACATATTCCTGTTTGGCAGACTTACTCTTTAGAGTTTCAAAATCAATGCTCTTGTAATGTTCATGGTAATCGCCCAGATTATCAAATTCATCTAAGCTCTTTGGAATATTGATGTAGTAACCAAAAAACTGCATCAAATGCTGCAAGTATTTCTTATCCTGAAATATTTGAGTTTTAAAATAGTCATCCACCACTTTATCCATAGAGTCAAAGATACTAGGTTTGGTATTTCGAGTTTTCGATATGATCTCCAACCCCAGCTTATGAAATGTTTTTACATCCACCTTTACTCCTAACTTCTTTGCAATTCGATCATCCATTTCTTCCGCTGATTTCTTTGTGAAAGATATAAGCAATATTTCATCAGGTTTCACATTTTTCCTATCAATGAGGTACTTCACTTTTCCGGAGATGGTTAGGGTTTTACCACTACCTGCGCCTGCTAAGATAAGATTACTATCCTCATTTGTAACAATTGCAGCTCTTTGTTGACTGTCCAATGATTTACCATCAATATTGTCAAAAAGACCTTTGTTTGCTTCCATTTCTCTATTCACAAACTCTTGATTCCACTCTTTAACATAAGAAGAAAGGTTTCCGAAATATTCAACAAACTCTTGTACTTTATTATCATCAACTTTGTTAAGATTCGTTATGAAGAATTCATAGGAAGCCTCATTTTCAGGTTGAAGAAGCAAGCGTGTTTGAGTATATGTTATATATTCCAGCTTTAAGTTGTTAACTGTTTCAATAAATGAATAAGCACGTATGTAATGGATTTTCAATCCAGAGTTTACCTCTTCCAAGATGTCAGGAAGTAGTAGCAGAAGATGGTGAATATTTTCTTTTTTTCTATTGTAATCTTGATCAAAAATCATAAAACTATTAAATGTACTCAGTATCTTATGGTGCTGTTCGACTAATTGAAGGAGGGAGGTGCTTAGTGAATAGATGCTTTCTTTTAATACATCATTTTTGTAGTAGTCCTGAATCCCTTCAATCTGTTGCGGTGTAATTAACCTTTTTTGACTTTTTAAATCATTAATAGTTACTATTAACTGGTCCTCTTCGTTTTTTACCCGTTGCATAAATCCTCTAATGCTCTTAAAATGCTTCCTGAACTCTAGATAAATGAATAATTTTTTTATGTAAAAAAAACCAAATGACATTCTTTGCTTTTCACCCTTTACCTAATTCACTCCTGGTCTAGAATCAGATAAAAACGAATCATCTAAATAGCACAGGAAACTAAATATGTTTATTAATGATTGAGACAATCCCTTCCCCAAACTCTTCTGCTTTCTTAGGTCCGATACCCTCAATTTCCAATAATGCTTTTATAGTACGGGGCTTTAGCTCAACAATAGCATCCAAAGTCTTGTTGGTGTAGATATAGTATGGCTTTACATCAAGCTCTCGGGCACGAGTTCTACGATAATCGGTTAAAAGTGCTCGTAGATCATCTGTATTTACAATTGCAGTCTCTGCTTTGACTGATTCTTGAAGTCTATCATTATTCTTTTTATATAATATCGTCAGGATATCATGTCCGTAATCATCCGCTTTTTTCTGACCAATGCCCTCAACCTCTAGTAACTGTTCAATGGTTTGTGGCATTTTCTCAAGAAGGATATCCAAGGACCTGTTGCTGAAAATATGGTAGGGCATTACCTCTAACTGCTTTGCTTTTTTGGTGCGGTAATCAGTCAGCAAACCTTTAATGTCGATATGTTCTTTAGGTTCAGGGGATATTTCTTTCTCCACAGTAGCTGCGACAAATTGGGATGCTCCAACCTCCACGTTATCCAACAGATAATCCTGATCATTAAATGGTTTCTCCTGACTGCCCTCCAAGATTCCATCCGCAATCTTATAGATGAGTGAAGGATGCATTTCTACTGGAGAGCTCTTCTTCATTTCAGCCTTTAAAAAAGCACTTATTTGATCATGACGGATGACACAGTCCTTAATAGGGGATGGGACATTTTTAGATATCTCCAGGATAGTCTTTGGATTGGCAAAAGTAACAGCGTATCTGATCGGACATTTCTTTATAATACCCTTAGCCTTTAAGTGTCTCTCCAGTATTGCCACATGTCTTTCCACTTGGTTGATAGGGCTATACATTCCCTCTTTATTTACCATTCTGTTATTCTTCCTGATCACACGTTGGAAATCGCCCTTATCTGTGACAAGAATATCCCCAAACAGCTTCTTTACCTCAAGCACAAGAATGAACTTCGGAGTGACGATAACAAAATCCATCTGGGCTTGATAATCCTCGAACTCTAGATATACATCATGCAGAATAAGCATCGGAACCATGGAATTCTTCAACTCAAACATCACACTTTTCTCACCTGTATGACCAATGGAAAACAACTTAAGGTGATTTTCCACCTTTTTATAGTCCACAAGGGGATTGCTGCCTTCTGAGAGACTGGTCAGGTTTTCTAAAAGATTAGATTTTTCGTTGAAATCTTTATGTACTATAGGTTGTTTAATTACCCGGTTATCTTTTAATGCGTCAATAACATTTTTGAAAAAGGACATGGTTTACCTCGCAAATTAGTATTTGTTTTACAGTGGTAGTTTTGTCACATTATGTAATTTTATTATAGCAGATAAAGTCGTTCGAACTGGATAAAATTGTAGATTTGTAAACCAAGGGGGTTAACCCCGATGGAGGGCAAGGAATTGGCTAAAGGATTAACCAAGCTTTTGCAAGATTTCGAAAGCATCGTAATCCCCGATTACGGACGCTACATATAACATTCCATTCAATAGAAGGAGGACAAGGGAGTCACTTACCAAGGAAAGAGCACAGTAGACGTAAAAAAAGTAGAAGTCCCGAAAATCCAGGACCGGAAAGATGTCATCATCAAGGTGACATCCACCACCATTTGTGGGTCAGATCTTCACCTATACCAAGGAAACTTCCGCTGCCGATTGGCTATGTCATCGGGCATGAGCAAATGGGACCGGATGTGACAAAGGTGAAAAGAGGCGACCGCGTCGTCATCCCGTTCACCGTCGCATGCGGTACCTGCCATTACAGCGCGCACGATCTGGAAAGCCAATGTGACAACGCCAACCCGCACTATAACTCCGGTGGCTACTTCGGCTACTCCGAGAAATTCGGAAACTACCCAGGTGGTCAGGGCAGAATACCTGCGCGTCCCATTTGGCAACTATACCCCGTTTCTCATCCCGCAGGATTGCGAGTTGGAGGATGAATCCCCATTGCTCCTATCGGACGTACTTCCCACTGCTTACTGGAGCATTGACAATGCCGGAGTGAAAAAAGGCGACACTGTCATCGTCCTCGGCTGCGGACCAGTCGGCCTCATGACCCAGCAATTCGCCTGGCAAAAAGGCGCCGAACGCGTCATTGCCGTCGACTACATCGCCAACAGACTCGAGCTTTCAAGAAAAATCAATCAAACTGAAGTATTCAACATTACCGAATACGATGACATGGGGGAAACACTAAAGGAACTGACAAAGGGCGGCACTGACGTTGTTATTGACTATGTGGGGATGGACAGGAAGAAATCACCGCTGGAATGGGTAGAACAAAAGCTAAAGCTTCAAGGAGGAACAATTGGGCCAATTCAGATTGCTACAAAAGCCGTGCGGAAAGCAGGAACGTTGCAGCTCACTGGTGTGTATGTTGGGTTGTATAATATATTCCCACTTGGGACGTTTTTTGCTCGGAACTTTAATATTAGAATGGGGCAGGCACCGGCGCGTCATTATATGCCTTATTTGTATGAGTAGATAAAGGATAGGAGGATTGATCCGAGGAAGATTATTACGCATAGGTTGCCTTTGGAAGAGGCGGCGCATGGGTGTCGGATATTTAATGAGAAGGAGGATGGGTGTGTGAAGGTGGTTTTGAAGCCTTAGTTTCGTCAGAATATTAAACGTAACAGTGTAGAAGGTTTAAGGAATGTAATATTAACAGGAAAAAAATAATTAGAAAAGCAACAGTCTCTCTTGAAGTCTGTTGCTTTTCTAATTATTTGTCTAAGAACCTTTTTAAATCACTAAAGTTTTTACAATCGTTATTAATAACTATATCCCATATCAATTTTGAATTGTTTAGTCCGATTCGTGGCATATATCTATTCCACAACTGCATTTGTTCTTTTTGGGTCAATCCGATTCTTTCCTTCAATAACTGCTTTAATTCATTATAAGTAATCGCAGGATTTTTCTCTTCTCCCATGCGTTGTTTACGTAGTTCTTTTAATCTCAATTCTCGTTCCTTTTCATCATGTTCTAACTTTTGTTTTCTCAAGTTCTCTTCGTGAAGTTGCTGCTCGGCATGTTCTTCTCTTTTCTGGAATACTTTATCTTGAAAAGTTTTTCTTAGTTCTTCTTCGATATCAGGGTTACTGAGCCTAAATCCATCATCAATAGCTAGAGCTTCCGCGAAAGGTAATTCATATCCATCGTTTATTAAAAAGGCACGGAAGGGTTTTACGACACGATCTTTTAAAAAACGCTGTACTTTTACAACTACTTGTTGATCGTTGTTAAAAATATAGTATAGGCTTTTAACATCCACATTTTTAATGAATGAACTTGGGTAACTAAAGTAATCATAAAATTTCTCGTCTTCGATCTCACTTGAAATAAGTTTGTCCCACATATTGTCTTCTTGTGTTTTTGATGCAATGGTGAGTTCGGCATCCCATAAAATAATGCTGTTTTTATCTTTTTCTATTGCTTGTTCTACTTTCTCTATGAACCAAACAGGCTCTAAACCTTGCTCTATAAAATATTCATGCCTCTTTGTAATCTGCTGAGCTAGCTTACTATCATGTGCTGGACTAACATTTGTGACGATGGAAACAGCCAATTCCTTTTTGGGCAATTTCACATAAATATCAGGGTACTCTTTCCACTCTGCTTTTGCCTTATATCCCACATTTACGAACATTCCGTTATTAATTTTCGCTTTTATTTCTAACTCATCCATGATAATGTCAATCAAAACTTTGTGGAGTGAAGATTCCCTTTCAGTCTGCTTCGTGTACCTTTTCTCCGCTTTATCGACCATTCTTGATTCTTCACAGGCCTCAGAGTGTTGGTGGGAAAAATAAAGCCCTCTTTCTTCACCATGTTTAACAATTAACTTTGCTTGACAATAAGGGCACTGATAAATCTCCTTTTTTGCAAGCTTTTTAAAATTGGTTACATCATCATCTGTTGCAGAATAAGGTAAATGAACAAGCTCGTTATCAATTACATGTAAGGCTTCTCGCATCTTCTCACCTCAGAGATTCTTTTATTCTATTATTATATATATTGATAATTATGTAAATATTTTCTAAGTGGAATTAACGGTTGGTGCTTTAGGAAGCATCGGGGGCGGTAGTAGAGATGTTTCAACCAAGATTTTTGCCAACTTACAGCTTAAAAAATAAACTATCCGTTTTGATGGTAAACAACATGTTAATGGAGGTACATTAATTGCTATTGACCACTAAAATATGAGTGCAATTTGTGCTCGCTATAGAGAAATTGATATTTATAGTGCAGGAAGCAGTCGGGACCGTCCTCACTGCTAAAATTAAGAGATATTATAAGAGGAAGAAAAAAAGGTAGTTATTCTTACTTTTCCTATCAATTTTCAACAATAATTCCCAATTGTTGATATAATATATAGTGATACTGATTAAAGATAAAATATTGTAATCAATAGTAAGGAGGACTAATGTTGAACACAACTATAGATTGCCAATATGAATATGATAAAAAAGTTAGTTTTGCTTTACAACAAAACCATGTCCCCGTCGTTAAGTTTCTTTACATCAAAAATTCATCTGCCGATTCCCTTTCAAATTTAAAAGTTGAAATTACAGCCAATCCAATGTTTGCAGAATCCTACAGTTTGAATATTGAAAAGCTAGAGCCTAATGAGGTCATTGAAATACGACCTGATTTGCAATTATCCTCGCAATTCCTCAGCAGTCTGGATGAAAGTATTGCCGGTCATTTCAACATAAGAATTACTCACCTGGATCAGGAACTTTTTAAAAAAGCTCTACCTATAGATGTGATGTCCTTTGATTCATGGCCAGGTGCGTCTGTATTGCCTGAAATAATATCCAGTTTTATTACTCCGAATCGACCTTTTGTAAATGAAATTATTAGACATGCTGCGACTATCATGGAAAATGGTACAGGGACAAATTCCATGGATGGATACCAAAGTGGAAATCCAAACAGGGTATTGGCCCAGTTGTCTGCTATATTCTCGGCAATACAGTCTAATGAGATTGCTTATATAAATCCTCCTGCCAGCTTTGAGGAAGAAGGACAGAAAGTTAGATTCCCCGATTTGATCAGAGAGCATAAATTAGGCACTTGTCTAGATCTTACTTTACTTTATGCAGCGTGTGCTGAAGCTGTTGGTATATATCCAATCGTTGTGTTCCTGCAAGGTCATGCCTTTCCAGCATTTTGGTTAAAGGAACAAACATCTTTTGAGAGTTTTCAAGATGATAAAAGTATTTTAACTAAATCTATGGCTAATGGAATTAATGAGCTCATAGTAGTAGAGTCAACTCTATTAACGAAGAAAGAGGCTAATTTTAGTGAAGCAGTAAAAGCAGCAGGGATTAGTTTGAATAAAGAGGGACAATTCCATTTCTTTATTGATGTCCAGAGAAGCAGAATCGGCCAGATTAAACCTATCCCTTTGAAAAAGGTGGCCGGAGAAATTGAAGTGGAATTGCAAAAAGAAACAAGTCTTAAAGATTCTGCTAACATGCAATTTGATCATGTTGAAGTAATTCCAGAAAATGAAAAATCTAATCAAATTGGTCAGCAAGAAAATAAAGTAATCTACTGGCAAAATAGGCTTATCGATATGAGCCTACGAAATAACCTGTTGAATTATCGTTTACATACCCAGGGAGTACCGGTAATAACGGCGGATTTGTCACAAACCGAAGATATATTGGCCATGGGACAAAAAGTTTTTATTAATCCCTTACCAAATGAGTGGAAAAACAAAGCGCGTGATTTCAGAGATCAAGAGGAGTTTTTGCAGTCGAAAATTTTACAAGGAGATATGCAAAACAACCGGTTACGTTCAACTCTTACAGAGGTTAAGCTTGAACAGGAATTAGTGAAATTATACCGGAAAGCCAAAAATACTCTGGAAGAAAGCGGAGCAAATTCTCTATTTGTAGCTCTCGGATTTTTGAAATGGTATGAAGAAAAGTCTTATACAAAAGAACGTTACGCTCCAATCTTATTGTTGCCGGTTGATTTAGTTAGGTTGTCTGCTAAAAAGGGTTACTATATTCGAGCAAGGGATGAAGAAATCCAAATAAATATCTCTCTCATTGAATATTTAAAGCAAAAGTTCGGTATAGATGCATCTAGCTTATATGACATACCAAAGGATGATTATGGTGCGGATGTGAAGCGAGTTCTAACCATCATGCGCCGGTTGATTATGCCTATGAAAAATTGGGATGTCTATGAGACAGCAAGTATCGGTTTGTTTTCTTTTTCAAAATTTGTCATGTGGAATGATCTTGTAAACAATTCGGAGGAGTTAAAGAAAAACAAAGTGGTCAAAAGCTTAATAGAAGGTAACTATTTGGGTGAAGTCACCCAATCTATGAATAAACCAGTAACAGCAGAAATAGATGAGGAAGAGACGGTTTATGCACCGTTAAGCTTTGATAGCACCCAACTAGAAGCAATATTGGCGACGGGTGATGATAATAGCTTTGTACTACATGGACCTCCTGGTTCGGGTAAATCTCAAACCATTACAAACATGATCTCACATGCCCTGGCTAATGATAAGACTGTATTATTTGTTGCGGAGAAAATGGCTGCACTAAGTGTAGTGCAAAAGAGGCTTTCAGATATCGGTTTAGGTGACTTTTGCTTGGAGGTTTATTCAAGTAAAGGGCAGAAAAAAGATATACTTGCCCAGTTGGAAGCATCGTTTAAGGCACAGAGTAAAACAAAAGGGACAAATTGGGGTAAAAAGTCAGTTGAAATCAAAAGATTAAAGAAAGAATTGAATAGATATGTAAATGATTTACACAGGAAAACGACAATAGGGCAGAGTATCTTTGAAATGATAGAGGAGTATTCCGGCATCAAAAAAAAGAATAAGGTCATAGAATTCAATAGAAATTCAGTAAGAGAAATGGATGAGGAGTTATTTAAGAAATCCAAACAATTACTTGAAAATATTACAGTTGTCGGTGAGATTTGCGGAGAAACTAACGAAAATCCATGGATTGGCATTAAACAAACTAACTACTCCTTACAGTTAAATGACACAATAAAAGAGCAGTTGTCCTCTATTGAGATAAGTGTTTCGCTGTTGAACGAGCTTGAAAAATATTTTAATGAAATTGGGTTGTCGATCAGAGTCGAACATATGAGTGGTACAGTTTACTAGATTCCATTAGTACCTACTTGCAAGATATACCTCAAGTAAATATTAACTTGATAAGGGAAGAGAACTTTGAAGAGCTTGTAGCAGAATTATCAGAGGTTATTTCTGCTGGAAAGAAAAGGGATAATCAAACCGCGACAATACAAGAAAGATTTGATTTATCTATTCTGAAGATTAATACAGAAACATTGTTACAGGAATTAAGACTAGCTGAAAACAGTTGGTTCCTCAAAAAGATAATAGGTAAGAACAAAGTATTGAAAGAATTGAAAAAATACCTTATTACCAAAAGTAAAATTCGTTTAGATGAACTTGAAAATATTATTACTACTATAAAAGAGATTCAGCAAAAACAAGATATTTTGAATTTAGCCAATGAAACAATGAGATGTTATTTTCCTAATCTATGGAATGATTCAAAAGGTGATTGGTCTGAAATAGAAAAAGCAACTGAATGGGCAATATCGGTTCGAACAATCCTTAATGGATTTAATGAAGGAGAAAGTTTTCTAAACAACACAGTTGAGGCTATGCAGAAAAATACTAAAGCTATTACTGCTTCGAAAATGCAAGATACTATAAAAAACTTTCAGTTAACATTCAAGGATATTAAGGATCGTGTAAATAAAATTGAACAAGAATTGCTTATATCAGATTTCCATGAACCTGGTAAGCGAGATTGGCCACAAGTCTTGAAGGACAAATCTATACTTCTTATTAGCGCTCTTTCTCAATTGAAAGATAATTGTCAGCTTGCCCGTAACATAGAAGAAGCTAACTTAGCAGGCTTAGAAAATGTCACAAAGCCCTATCTAAATGGTCAAATAAGAAATAGTGATCTGCTTCCTGCTTTTCTGCATGGATTCTACCGCATACGGATAGATGAAGAGATTACTAGCAGCCAGATTTTATCTGGGTTCTCAAGAGCTGAGTTTGAGAATAAGGTAAAAACCTTTAATAGTCTGGATGACGAGATGAGTGAATTAACGAAACTTGAAGTATATGTAAGACTAATGGAGCGAGTGCCTGATTTACTTAATAATGTGATTCAAAGTTCAGAGCCGGGTATTTTGTTAAAAGCAATAAAAAGCAAAGGAAGAGGGATTGCAATCCGGCAACTATTTGAAAGGATTCCAAATTTGCTAACTAAAATTAAACCTTGTATGCTGATGAGTCCCTTGTCAGTGGCGCAGTACCTGGATCCATCAGTTTCCAAATTTGATTTTGTGATTTTTGATGAAGCCTCACAGTTGCCAACCAGTGAAGCAATCGGAGCTATGGCCAGAGGAGAAAACGTAGTAGTAGTTGGAGATCCTAAACAATTACCGCCTACAAGCTTTTTTAGTGCACAACAATCTGAGGAAGATTTTGATATACAGGACTTGGAAAGTGTACTAGATGATTGCTTGTCTATAAGGATGCCTCAAAAGCATTTAAGTTGGCATTACCGAAGTGAGCATGAAAGCTTGATTTCATTTTCCAATAACCATTTTTATGAGAATAAATTAATTACTTTTCCTTCAGTTGATGATATTAAATCCCGTGTTTCTTTTAGAAACGTAAAGGGGGTATACGATAGAGGCAAAACAAAGCATAACAAAGTGGAAGCAGAAGCAATTGTTGATGAAATCTTCTCAAGGTTGAGTAATCCAAATCAGCAGCATCAGAGTATTGGAGTGGTTACTTTTAATCAGGTTCAACAAACCTTGATTGAAGATATGATTGACGAGCGATTAAAAGAAGATTCCAGCCTTGAAAAGTACTTTACAGATGAAGTGCTTGACCCTGTATTTGTTAAAAACCTTGAAAATGTTCAAGGGGATGAACGCGATGTAATCCTATTCTCAGTAGGATATGGACCTGATGAATATGGTCATATGACATTGAACTTTGGTCCGTTGAATCGTGACGGAGGATGGCGGCGCCTTAACGTTGCTGTCTCACGAGCAAAAAAAGAAATGATTATCTATGCCTCAATGGAACCTGACCAAATCAATCTATCTCGAACCAAAGCAGAAGGCGTTCATAGCTTAAGAGCTTTTATGGAATTTGCAAAACGCGGAAATGAACCACTGCTTTTAGAAAATCGCAATCAAAGTAGAGATGTAAATTCTACAGTAATTATCCCTAAAATCCAGAATATCTTACAAGTTAATGGATACCAGACTCAACAAAATGTAGGAAGCAGTGAGTTTAAAATCGATTTAGCCGTTGTTGATAGGAATAGAGAAGGCAAATACATTGCTGCGATACAAATTGATGGACCAGGCTATGCTAATAGGAAAACCACTAGGGACCGGAATAAATTGAGTGATCTCATGTTAGGAAGATTAGGTTGGCAGGTCATCAAGGTGTGGTCTGTTGAATGGTGGCATGATGAAAGCAAACAAATTGAAAATATATTAAATCAATTAAAGGATATAGAGAAAAGCCCATCTAAAGTAAATGGGGATCAACCTGCGGTCCCATTAAAAGTACAACCGACAATTCAGCAAAAAATAAGTAGCCTGGTCATCCCAGTAAAGAATACCAAACCAAAAGGAAATTTCTATCAACCAGCTAGACTGGAAGCTATTGACTTATCCAATGACTTTTTCTACACAATAGAAGGAAGAACTATTATCCAAAAACAAATACAACAAATTATAACTCAAGAAGCTCCGGTAAGTCTGTCGCAACTGACAAAAACCATAATTACCTCATGGGGATTTACTCGAAGCGGTGCCAAACTAGAAACCATCATAGAATCCGTTCTTTCTAAGATGAAAATCTATAAGTCCAAAGAAGAAAAAGGACTATTTTTATGGAAAGCAGAAGCTCAATTTAATACCTATAAAGAATTTAGATTGGCTGAAAATAATAGAAGAGCATTACAGGATATTAGCAAACAAGAGTATGCTAACGGAGTAATGGAGATTATTAGTTCAGCTCTTCGGTTACCTAAAGCAGATTTAATAAAAGAAATTTCAAGGCAGCTTGGGTACAGCCGAACGAGCAGTCAAGGAGAGCAATTTATCCAAGAAGCGATTGATTTGAATGTGAAGAAAAATTTGATTGTAGTTGATGAAAAAGGGTTTGTGGAAGTAAAGTAGTATGCGATAGTGCCTGTTCTTAATTGGGCAGGCACTAGCTAGTATAGGGCTCTATCCAACTGGAATGATATATATAGTGCAAGAAGTCGCCGGAACCGTCCCTGTTACTTAATAGAAAAGCAACAGCCTCCCTTGAAGTCTGTTGCTTTTCTATTATTTTTCTAAATACCTTTTTAAATCACTAAAGCTTTTACACCTCATAACTAATAACAATATTCCAAATGATTGGATTGGAAGATAACCAGTCCCCTAAAATAACTGCAAAAATTTTAAAGAGAAAATTGTAGAGTTTAATAGTAGCTATTTCGAGCAGTACTGTGAAAGCTTACCATTGATTTCAGAGGAAAAGTTTCTCGTTCAGTATATATCTTACAGACAACAACAAATAATAGAAAAACTGAAAGGAGAGTAACTCGTTGAAAACTATAAAATCACTTTTATTAGTTTGGAAAAACAAGAAAAATGATACGTATTATCATATCGGAACCTTGTCTTTTGATGGAGTCATATACACTTTTGAATATTCCTTCAAAAGTGACTCTACTCGAAATGTAAAGGCAGCAATCGAAAGTGGATATTCTCATCTTCCTGCTTTTCCAATATTGGATAAGATTTATAAGTCGGACCATCTGTTTGAATCCTTTAATCGTCGCATCCCAGACCGGTCACGAATTGGATATGAAGATTTTATTCAGGAATTTAATTTGTCCGATAGTGCAGATCGTATGGATATACTGCAGGCTACCCGTGGTGCATTGGCTAATGATCCTTATACTTTCGAACAACCATTGCGGTTGAACGAAGAAACATTACGTGCCACGTTTTATGTGAATGGTATGCGCCACCGGGAATCTATCCAGAATTCATGGATGTATGAAGTGGCACCTGGAGATGTTTTGCATCTGGAGTTAGAACCCAAGAATAATGCAGACCCATTTGCAGTAAAAATATTAACATCCAATGACATGCATTTAGGTTATGTACCTGGAATTTATAATCAAGCTTTGCACGCCTTGCTAAAGCGCGATGTACCACTTACATTACTTGTTCGGAAAGTCCGTCCCGCATTTTCACCACAATGGTGGGTAGAAGTACAGTTTGAAGCCAAAGTGACCGTAAGTGATACAGATTTGTTGAAGAAATCAAATTTAGATCACCTGCTTTATCGAGAGTCAGCGTGATATTTGCGACCGGATTAAATTGAAATAAAGCAGGAAACAGGTAGAGATTAATTTTTCTACCTGTTTTTTGTTAGGTGGACAATTTAGAAGACACATTCGGCATAGCTATCATACTCACCATCAAGTGTATTACACGTGCCATTCACCCGTCCCGCTACCGTAAACATAACATCAAGTAACGTCTTTATAAATTCCTTCAAACCCAGAGGCAGCTGCAAGGCAAATAGTTCACTTCCATTGTTGAAATACAACCATATTAATAGAGGAGGGAAGATTCAGTCAAATGCTTACCCCATTGTAACTCAAACTTTAAAGCAATTAGAAAAAGCTTTTTTTCCTTCTCTGCTTGATAGGGCAACATTTCTATTGGTATTTCCAAGTGCTCAAACTCTTGAATAAAAAAATCAATGCTAAGATCTCGAGGATTGTTGCCCAAAGAGTCATCTAACTTATGATAATATCTTTTGTACAACGCATCATAAAACTCCGAAGTTTCAGGAACATTCGTGGCAACGGTGAAATTAGCTATATGTTCTTCTTTATAAATGAAGATAGTTGATGAACCTATTTCACCTATAGTGATATAAAAATCTCCTTGGAATTGGAACACAAAATAACTATTAGTTTCAAAGTATAGGAGGGAGCATCTTTTTAATGCTTTAAAATAATAATTTCTTCCTTTGTCAGATGCGGATTGCTTTTCTCTGGATAAAACAGAACCTTTATTTCCGCTTTTTCTATTGCGCTTTCCCACACTCACCGCTCCTGTTATTCATCCTCATCGTCTACTTCGATGTGACTGTAATAAATATCACACAAGCAATCATGATAGCCCCACCCAGTATCTTTTGACTGATCTAGGATTTCAAGTAGTCTATCATTATATTTATTAAGAAGAAATTCATTACTGCTGCATTCAATTACCACTGTTTGGAACATAGAAAGCATACTATCATAAAACTGTTCATGAATATCTCCATAAGTATTCGTAAATTCAGTTCCATACTCTACATAAATAATTCTTAAAGCAAGTGTTCCATCTTCATCATTTGTAATTTTTTTATAGTCCTGGATAGCTTTTCTGGCAACACCAAATCTCAATTTACCATGGCCTCTACTAGGAAAAAACTCATGCATTATTTTCTTAGCAGCTGCTTCAAACAACTCCTCTAAAGCTTCTTCCCCACCATATTTCACAGCAAAGTATTCTTTTACTTCTTTACTATTCTTGTACAGTTCACTAATGATGGTGATTAATTCCTTTTGTGAAAGATCCTTTAATTCTTTTTTGATATCTGATAATTTAACTTTCATTAACAGTTTCCGCCTCACTTAAAAGTTTTCTGTGTCTCTTCGGTTATGCATTATTCTAAAAGAAAAATTATTAAAAGTCATCCTAGTCCATAATTATAATTAGAATGATGAAAGTTGAAAAAGAAAAAGCAATTCTCCTGATAAATTTCCAATATTCAGTTATAATGGTATAAATAGAAAAAAGGGTAAGTGGGAGATTTATGATTGAATTAAAAGTTTTGGAATTTAGGTGGAAATACTAGAAATAAGAATTATAAACCTGGAATAGAGGCAATAAAAGAATTAACTATGGAAGTCTTAATTAACAAAATTAACCCCTATAAATTAGAAAGTCACCTTTTGCATGGAAGGTGACTTTCTTTATCTATAAAGGATACCAGACAAATGCATCCTTCTCCTCGTTTGCCAGCCCGATGACTGTGATCTAGCTTAATCACCTACTAAATTTTTTAACCTATGAAATTCTTAGTTGAAGAAGTTAGTGAATTTCTCAAAACAACCTCATCTGCTCATTACTATTCTCGCTTTCCCCGTCCATAACATATCCCATCATCCTATATCCACTCTGTCTTTTTACAAACATCCTCTCCAGCATAGGAACCCGCTTGTCCACATAATCATATACCTGGACTTCTTGCTTATTATCATGCAATCGATGCAGGCGACCGACATATTGCTGCAGTGTACCTTTCCATGATATCGGCAAGGCTAGGAAAAGAGTATCTAGTCTTGCGTCATCAAAGCCTTCTCCAATGTACTTTCCTGTAGCAATTACAAGCCGTTCTTCGGAATCAGGTGTGTTAACAAGTCTTTTTAGCTCATTCATTCTCTCTTTTTTAGAAAGTTTACCCGAGAGTGTTATGACATTTTTGGCAAACCCTTTGAACATGTCCTGCAGGTGTTCCAAATGTTCAATTCTTTCTGTTAGGATGAGTGGGGAACGTCCGGCTTCAAGTGCCATCAAGACATCATTGAACAGTTGGTGGTTCCTATTTTCATCCTTTGCCAACAAGCGGTACAATTCCTGGATCTGTTCCGATTTTGAGGTGAATCCAGTATTTCTTATTATTAGCTTGTGGACAAATGGCCTTGTCTTTGCTTGGTTTCTGGCATCAACTTTGTAGCGGACAGGTCCACATTGCATAAAGATAATCGGGTGAAGGCCGTCTTTTCTAATTGGCGTAGCTGTCAGTCCATATACATATTTAGCACGTACATGTTTTAGTACATTTTCAAAAGTATAGGCTGATATGTGGTGACATTCATCCACAATGATCTGACCATATTGCGTAATGAAGCTTTTTACCTCTCCTTTTAAACTAAGGCTTTGAAGCGTGACCACATCAATTTTTCCAGTGATTTTCTTTTTGCCACCGCCTACCGCACCAATATCCTCTTTAGCTAGACTTAAAAAGGACTTTAGCTGACTAACCCATTGTTCTAGTAATTGAATCTTATCAACAATTACTAGAGTATTAACTTTGCGTTCAGCGATTAAGGCTGCAGCGACAACCGTTTTTCCGAAGCCTGTAGTCGCAGATAAGACGCCATAATCATTCACCGTGAGCTGGGAAACAGCATCTACTTGTTGGGAAGTTAACTTGCCTTTGAAATTAACATCTAGTGGCTCTCCCTTATATGCTTCATCCTTAAAAATAGTCTCAATATCAGATTCTTTGAGTAAAGCTACGAGCTCATCCTTACATCCCCGAGGAAGAATGATATGGTCAGAATCGCTAGATGTACAGTTTATCGAACGTGGGATGCCCGCTGTAGATATCCTTTTTGACTGGGCTTTATAGTATTCAGGGTTTTTAAGGGTCGCTAGTTCAGTCAATTTTTCAGATAGAGAAGAAGGAAGTAGCTTTTTCTTGATATAGAGACCATTTTTTATCACGATCATTAATTTTTGCGGCAAAACTGCAGCATAGGGTACTGTTTCATCTGCACTAGGATCTAATTTCTTAATAATTTGGTGGACATCTTGTTTATCAAGCCTCTTTACAGTCGATAAGTATATCCACTGATCTGGATAGGGAGTAAAACTACTATCATCTACAAACAAGCTGTTGCCGTTTGCACCAGCCTGCCGCTGCAACGGAAGGGCAATTAGATTGCCAAAACCACCTTTAGGCAGAGCGTCTTGATTTGGAAACATCCGATCAAAGGAATTCATTCCAACCTCATGACGGACCTCTAATGTCTTCGATAGCAACATATACCCCAATCTTCGTGCAAGAGGGGCTTCCATTCTTTCTGAAAAGAAAAACCATACATGCGCACCGTTCCCTGACCTGGATCTCTCTACACTATAAGAAACTTCATGCTCCTTACAAACCTGAGTAAAAGCCAAAACATCCTTTTGCCAATTCTGCTTGTCAAAGTCGATAGCCAGGAATGAGCAGGTATCATTCTGCTGCATGGGATATAAGCCGATACTATGTGTACCCTTCAGATGGTATTCAATTACTTTATCCGTAAGGGGTAATAGAGTACGATACTGACATTCCGAGCATTTTATCTTAGGCTTCTGGCATATAGGTCGGTCCCATTCATGTGCACATGCCGGCAAATAGCCAGACCTTCCATCCTGTGATTCCCAGTAGAGTGCGTAAGCATCATCCCGCCCTTTAAAGAGGCTTCTGTAAAGCTGAATTTTTGTGTGGAGTGGCGAGTGTTTTGTCACAATATCCGGAGACCCGTTATTAAATTTTTCACGTTGAAGAAGACTGGTAATCTGTTGCTTAAGATAAGTATTTTCTTTGCTTAGTCGGTTGCACTCCGCAATCCAGTCTTCAAGAGTTTTATTATTGTTCATAGGAAACCCTCAATATCGAAGTAATTTGCTTCTATTGTACGAAATTTTGGTTGAATAAGATATGTATATGTTAATTGTGGGGCTGTCTTAGAGAAGTTATCCCTATCCATTTTTCCCATCAAGAATTACGGGTAAACGTGGGCTTTTGCAAGTCTCAATATGGCTATATGGGAAAAATATGAACAATGATAGAATTAAAGAAACTTCTGAAAATATCCCGGTGATATAAAGAGATTGCTTTATAAAACCATGTGAAGCAAACCAAAAGAGAAGGGAGGAACAAAAGATGGGTTTTAATATTTTTATACTTAGCTTATTAATCTTTGCACTATGCAATCTAGTGTTTTTCATTGTTAAACCATTGGCGTATCACTTATTTTTGCGGACAATGAGAAAGGCTTTGTACACGCTGTTTATAGTAGCAGTTGCTTTAGGAATTTTAATGAATGAAGTAGCTATTTCTAACTGGCAGTTCTTACTTACCTTGACAGCTATCGTTATATTTATGGACCTTGCCATATTACTTACACCTAGCATCCTCAAAATTTGGAATGCAGAGTTTCAATATACAGACTACGTGGAAAATATTATTAAAACGAATGATAAAATTCTTCGAGCAACAATAAACAGGGTAGAAGTGATGTCTGGGATGATCCAACAGGCTGATGGGTATTTTAATAACCATGTTTTCCCATTGGATCAAAGTCCTAAGGAGCGATTGGAGCTGTATCTGGACGCGTATGGAAGAGTCTTTGGTTTTCATGTACAGGTATGGGAAGTGGAGCCAGAATTGGTTTCACATTCTATGCTTGAAATTTCTAACGTGGAATCTTTGAGTAGCGAAGAAATTCAGCGAATTGAGGATTACTACAGTTTGCAAATGGGGATAAATCAAACTTTAATAGAAATAGCACAGTTAAATGCATTTGATTATGGAGAGGAGTTTGAAGCCCATCTTGATGTACTTTCTCAATCAACTGTCATTTCACTTATTAAAGAGGACAGCATGATCGTGCCAATATTCATGGATGAAAGACAATTACTAGTCGTATTGAAAAATAAAAATGGAGAGTTGCTAGAAGTGGATGCAGTTCACATTACTAACTTAATCTATCTCTACTATACCCTTACTTTTTAACATGGTATAATGAGGAAAAGACCACTTCACGAAGGAGGGTTTTTATATGTTCGTTATTGATAACATCAAGACAAAAGACGAGAAGAAAAAAGCAAAGTATGTAACAGTTAATGGGAAAAAGGTGGCGGTATCAACAATGACTACCCAATTGACCCACTTATCATCTCAATCTACCAGTAAAATGTCACGAAACGTGCAAGAGTTAAATAGAAAAGTGTTGCAGTTCATTAATAACCAATAATATAGTCGAGCAAGGTACAGTCTATGTATCTTGCTTTTTCTTTTTTATATGTATATTCCCCAGTTTCTTGGTAAGGATGGTTAATACCAAGGAGAGGAAAGAAGGGATATCATATGGACAAGCCTAAAAAAAAGAAAGCGACCCCGAAAAAACTGACCCGATTAAAAGGGGAAACCCAAATGGAGAAAAAGAACAAAGAAGCTTTAAAGATTATTAAGTCTATCAAAGGCATGTTTGGATGAACGTAATATGGAGCATAGGGAAGATTTGGAGAGTCGTTAAAATTAAAAAATGAATATTACATGTGAAAATGATAGAAAATTAATTTAAAAGCATCGGGAACCGTTCCGATGCTTATTTTTGTAATTTTGTGTAAATTAACTGCACCTTTTGCTATAATAAAAGTAATATTTTGTCGGTAGGTGAAAAGGATGGCCATTACGGTTCCGGAGACGATTAGGAGTAGTGCGACTTCTGGCGAGCGGATTTTGTTTCGCACTTTAAAGGATTATTTGCCGGATGATTATATTGTATATTATGAACCGGAGATACAGGGGACTCGGCCGGATTTTGTGATTATTGGTCCTGATTTAGGGTTGATTGTTCTTGAGGTGAAGGATTATACAAGAAATACACTGTATCAGTTAAACAAGGACGAATGGACGATAAGGGATTCTAATGGAGATTTACATAGTGTGAAAAGTCCGCTTAAGCAGGCGAGAGATTATGTGTTTAAGATAAATGATGTATTGAAAAAGGACAAAAATCTTATTCAAACCGAGGGGAAGCATCAGTTCAAATTGAAGTTCCCTTTTGGATATGGTGTTGTTTTTACGAGGCTTTTTCAGAAGCAGGTTTTGGAGGATGGCATCTATTCCATCATTGATCCTGACAGCATGTTAACACGTGAAGAAATGGATCCTGATTATGGGGAGTTCTCGGAGGAAGTGCTTGTAGAGAAATTGATTAACATGTTTCAGGTTCCTTTTCGGTTAAGGGAACCGCTAACATACGAAGAAATTAATACTATAAGATACTATTTATTCCCTGAGGTTAGGATCGGGGCGGAATTTAAAGAGCCAGTTCCTCACCAGGATCAACTGCTTCTATCATTGAGAGATATAAAAACGATGGATTTTCATCAGGAAAACATGGCCAAGCAGATTGGGGATAAGAACAGGCTAATCCGAGGAGTTGCAGGTAGCGGCAAGACTATCATTCTAGCTAGTAGAGCAAAAATGTTGGCCAAAGAGAATCCAAATTGGCGGATTCTCATTCTCTGCTATAATATCTCACTCTCTCAGAATATCTCGCAAATTGTAAGAGCCATGGCTGCCGAACCAGATAATCTATTTGACTTTCATTTCGGAGATGGAGCAGAGCAGGTCCTTCCAACTCCTACAAATATTGAAGTCAGGAACTTTCATCAATGGCTAAAGAATGATCTGAAGATGAATGAGGGAATCATTGATACATATATTGAGAAGCTGGAAAAGGGAGAGGCGATCTCTCCGAAATACGATGCCATCCTGATTGACGAAGGCCAGGATTTCGAAGCAAGCTGGCTTCACCTCGTCAGCTTATGTCTCAACCCTGAAACAAAAGCACTCTTGCTAGTAGAGGATCGCGCGCAAACGATTTATCCAAGGAAAAGAAGCTATCTAAAGGACACAGGGCTTGATTTTCGAGGGAGATCAAAAATATTAAATATTAATTATCGTAATACTGCTCAAATTGTCAGCTGTGCCTGGGACTTCTTTCAAAAGAATTCTTCCCTGCAAAACAAAGTGGTAGTCGGTGAAACAGAAGGTGTAGAAATCATCTCACCTAAAAGCACCAAACGAAAAGGACCGGAACCAGCGATCCTTAAATCAGATAGCTTTGCAAAGGAAATGCAAATCATCGCAAGGCAAATACAACAGCTTCACAACGTAAAAAAAGTACCATATTCCGAGATGCTTATCTTGTATCGTGTTAAACGAACACATCAAACAGACATTATCGGCACCATCCAACGGGCACTTCAAAAAGAAGGCATTCCAGCAACCTGGATTACCGAAAACGAAGCCAGCAAAAGAGCCTTCAATAGAGAAGAAGAAACCGTGAAAATCAGCACTATCGATAGCAGCAAGGGCCTCGACTTTCAGGCAGTCTTCATCGTTAAAGCAGACACCATGCCATTTCCACTAGAAAAAGATAAAGAACGGGAAGTTTCTTTGATGTATATTGGGATGACGAGAGCGAAGGAGTATCTTTGTATTTCGTATTCGGGCGAGTCGGAGTTTACGGAATATTTCGAGGAGTGGCAACAACAGAAAAGGGAAGAAGTGATTAAGGTAGGGAAGAGGGTTAAAGAGGAATCTTCTTGAACACCACCCAATCTAATGAGGTGATCTTTTGCCGAAACAAGGTTTCGTTTCCATAGCAATTTCGAATTGCCCGTGATAATAGAAATCGGTTCCTTATGGGGATGGGTATGAAATTGTTAAGTATCAGGATGAAGAGCAGTTAGAGGCTTAAAATAATTAACAAGAATATCTCAATAAAAACTCCTTCTTTCTTTGGAACAGGAGTTTTTATTATGAAGTGTTTAGACTTTTTCCTATATCTGCTAATATAAAAGTAGATTATTAGAAAAAGGGAGTGCCCCTCAATGATTCAAGCAGATAATTTAACATCCATTATTGATATAGAAGATACGACCGAGCGCAACCAGCAAATACTAGATATGGTGCACCCGACAGTAAGAAGGTTGATAGATTCATTTGTTGATAAATATGGTGAGAGAGACCCGTATTTGCGTCAACTAAAAATACATACGTATGAACAAACACTCAGAACAACCATTGCAGACTCGAAAAACCCGAAGTATGCAGAGAAGAAACAGCATTATGGGAATAAAGCATTCGTGGAGCTGATAGATGACAGTAATGAGGATAGCGCCATTGTGGTTCTTAGATTGGAATTTCATCTAAAATCACGAGAGGTTCGAATGGCAATGAGCACCGACTTTTATCCAATATGGGTGTACCATTATACGAAAGCACTTCATCAAGAAATGGACAATGCTGTTCAGGAACTGGATTCGGAAATTCAGGTTTATACATTTGAAGAGAAGAAGACCTATATAGAAAAAAGAGACTTCATGCAGACTGTAGGGCAATATATCAAGAATAAAAGAAAGCCTACCATTTATTTTGGTACTTTTTCTCCACTTGAAGGGATAATTCAAGAAGAGGACCTTATTGATCGACTATGGACTACCTATCTGCACCTTTCTCCGTTACGTACCATGTTGGAAAGAGAAGCGGAAGTACATAGCAGGGCTATTCATTTCATGAGAAGAATGCAGGAAGATACCACTTCTATCACCATTGAGTTATTCTCCAAAACGTACCAGGTGGAAATCGATAAGGAAGTAAAGAAAGTGAAGACCAATGACTATAAGCAGCTTTTCTATATCTATGATCAGGATCAGCTGATTACCGAAGGGCATATTAGCTACTTCACAAGGGATCCTCATGAATCCATTGGTATCTATGTGAACAATTATGGCCATATTTTTCACCGGATGCGTAAGCTCGCTACTGCAAATGGTGAGTTTGAATGGTATATCAAAAAGGCATTTTATCAGCGAGGAAGATACAACGAAAATAATGAAAATCAGGTCTATCAGGAAAAAACGGTTGAGCTATTCAAAGAACATAACTTACTACTGAATGATGCGAATGCCTTTTATGTGGGAACCTATCTTGGGGAGAGGCAGACATTCACGGAACCAATGGCAAAGTTAAAGGAAAGATTAATTACAGCGGCCTCCCTTATCGCAGACGTAAAGGAATTCTTCACCTTCCCTAAAGGCAATATGGTGGAGGAGCCGGTAACGGAGGAAGAAGAGGATGATTTCGAACAGGATATGGAAAGCTACGAGAGCTCTTTTGACTTTCAGCAGATCATGGACCTTGTAGAGCAAAGTGGATTCACCTTCTCCATAGATATCATCCGAGACTTCTATCTAAATCTAACCAGCTTAGATGACAAGCACTTTGTCATTCTGAACGGAATTTCCGGAACCGGTAAAACTCAGCTCTGCAAAGTGTTCGCCAATGCTGTGTATGGGTTGGATTACAGAGAAGATAATCCTTACATGAAAATAGTGCCTGTTCGTCCGGACTGGATGGATTCCACTTCTTTGTTCGGATACTACAGCTCTTTTGAAAAGCGCTATATGAAAACGGAATTCCTGGATATGCTCCTACAGGCGAACAAGGAAAAGGACAAGCCGCATTTTGTGGTACTGGATGAAATGAACCTTGCCCGCGTGGAGTATTACCTTAGTGATTATTTAAGTGCAGTCGAATCAAGAAAGCCAATCCAGCTACACAATCTGGATGATCTAACGGAGATTCCAAAAACAATCGAAATCCCACATAATTTTTATGTAGTAGGGACCATCAATGTGGATGAAACTACTCATAGTATATCTGACAAGGTGTTGGACCGCGCATTTGTCATGACGCTTTCCGATGTTAACTTCATAAGTTATTGGGAGGATCTGGACGATAAGTTGAAAAACTCGGTTCAGAAGGAATGGCAGCTATTGTTACAAGTACATCAACAACTATCAGAATATGATCTGCACTTCGGCTATCGAACTATGACAGAGATGATCCGCAAGCTCTATAAAAACAGTCTGCTACCAGAGGATTTCCGTATGGAGTCATCAGTTGCGGTTGACCGGGTGCTATCAGAAAAAGTAATCCCTAAGGTAAGAGGGGATGAAAGGATTGCACCACTATTGGACAATCTACAAAACCTGTTTCTAAACCAATTCGGTACCGACGCTGAATCTTATAAGCATATCGAGCGGATGAGAAAGGAATTGGAGCGCTATGGAGCCACTCAATTCTGGCGTTGATATTCAAGTGTTTGACAGGGAGCTGCAGACATGGGTATTGTTACAAGACCTATACTTGGAAGAAGCAAAAATGTATCGGTGGAAATGCACCACCGATCGAATGCTCCGACTGTCGATGCAGAGGGTACCACTACCAATGACCAAAACAAGCGATGGGTGGGAAGGTTCTTTTGAAACACCCTTCCAATGCGGGTTAGTTCATTTTTCAGTTTTGGTTGATAATGAAGATAAGGTTATTGAATCCTATATTTACACCGATAGCCGTAAGATGACAGAGCAACAATATAAACTATTATTAGAAGAAATTCTGCAGGAGGCAAAGATCTGTTTTCAACAATCCGGACTGCAGTCTACCGTTTCAGCTTCAGGATTCACAAGGGAATGCTCGATGCTGCAATGGAGCTATATTGAAGCATCGATATTCCAGCTTCGGAACATATTTGCGAAAATGGACCGTCACCCATTACGCACCTTGGAGCGAGAAGAGCTTATCCTGAGAAGGGAACGAGTCAAAAACGCTAATCCAAGAAGCATTTCCTGGATGGAAAGACACGGCCAAAGCTTCGGGGCAACTCCAACGAAATTGCCAAGCCATTTGCAGACTACAAGAGTGCAAGAGACATATAATCTTTATGAAAACAGAGTGGTACTAAGGAATCTACTTGATTTAGAAAAACTTCTAAAATGCTACAGCTTCATACAGGATGAGGAGATTTCGAATAAAGCAATTAAATACCTCAACTGGATCAGTCTATGGAAGAAGTCCGATTTCCTGAAGGATGTTCAAGGTCATTCCGGTACTATCAAAATCTCGCAGGTGTTTCGAAAGCATCCTATCTACCGATTATGGTATCAATGGTTCCAAGCACTCTACCAATTCGACAATCTGTCATTTGATTTGGGACATAAGCTGGCATTGAAGGATACCTTCCTACTATATGAAATGTGGTGCTACCTTCAAATCATTAAAGCATTTAGGGAACAGAATCTATTGAAGAACTTTTCGGAACTCTTCTCCAAAAGGGATGGGTACCTCTTTTTGAACCTGGCTGAAAATAAAGAAAGCACGATAAACCTAACCAATGGTGCAAAGCTGACCTATCAAAAAATCATTCAAATCAATACAAGCCCATACTACTCCTACACCCAGCGAATGATTCCAGATATTGTTTTGGAGTATAAAAGTCAACTGTTTGTATTGGATCCCAAATATAGAATAGCATCCAACCTTCCAATGGCGTTGGGTGAAATGCATAAGTATCGGGATGGGATATTATTACGAGAAGATGATATGCCGGTTGTGAGAGAGGTATACATTTTGACACCTGATCAGAGTGAAATGACGAAAGAAAAGGATTTTTATAGTGTAGAGTTTCATCAACGTTATGGAATAGGAGCTTTATGCTTTAAACCTGGAAACTCCGGTGGGAATTTTAAAAAGTGGCTGGACCGAATTATCAACTGATAATTCTAATATAGAAAGTTTAAAAGGGTCGGTGGAATAATTTGCAAAAAGAAGTTAGAAGTTGGTCAAAACCCTTTGCTGAAGGAATAATAGGTAGGAAAAAAGTCGATTGGTCTATTTTTGAATATGGTACTCATATTCCAATTGATTTCCATGATGAATTTGCTTCTGCAAATGCAAATCATATTTTGAAGATAGGAGAAAAAGCATCTATAGAATTGATTATAAATAATAATTCTTATGAAGCTCAGTTAATCAATAGTAGAAGAAAAGATTCGGAAAAAGGATCATTGCAACTCCGTTATGATCAAAATACCTCTTTGAAGAAGATGTTAATAGAAAAGTTTCAAAATTCTTACCGGTTTTTAAAAGCAAATAGAGATGGAAAATCTAAAAGGCCAATACATACACCAAAAGAAATTGAGGAATACCTTGATATTTATCAAACTGAAACGCCATATGTATATAGAGTGGAATTGCATAGTAGTAATCAAATGGATACTTCATTTTGGTGGGTAAATCAAGGACAAACCCACAGAGAAGAAAAAGAAAATGGTTTTCTTTGGGCACCACAAAAATCCAAGCAGGGTATTGCTCTTCCGCATCATGTTAACTTAATTAAGGCAAAAGTTGGAGATGTCGTATTTTGTTATTCTGCTATGGAACTAAGATCTATAGGTATAGTAAAAAAAGAAGCAACAGAGTCTCCAAAACCCGCAGTTATCGAAGGTGATAATTGGGAAAAGGACGGGTACTTAGTAGAGCTGGATTATTATCAATTTAATCCAACCATTAGAAAAGACGAAATTCCTAATGAATGGAGATTAGCAGAAGGTGGACCATTTGATAGAAATGGAAATGTAAAACAAGGGTATTTCTTCAGTCTTACTAAAATGTTTTCTAAGAACATGTTTAATAAATTTAAAGAGAGATTTCCCACAGAGGTGAGGAATAAAATGTTGGAATATGAGGCCAGTAGAGAGAAGGATAGAATTGAAGAGATGCCAAATAATTATTTATCCCCCAAAATCTTAGTTGAGCACATATATTCCTATATTACAACCAAAGGATTCTTTTACAGTATAGAAGATGTAAAAAATCTATTCTTATCAATTAAAGCAAAACCTTTTGTAATTATTTCAGGTATTTCTGGTACTGGAAAAACGAAAATTATTCAATTATTTTCAGAAAGTGTCGGAGCTACAGAGAAAAATGGTCAATTTACTCTTATTCCAGTCCGACCAGATTGGAGCGACGGATCTGATTTGATTGGGTATAAGGATATCAAAGGAGATTTCATAGAAGGTCCTTTAACTAAGGTCATGTTGAAAGCGCTAGATAATCCAACAAAGCCTTACTTTGTGTTATTAGATGAAATGAATCTTGCTCGTGTGGAGTATTATTTTAGTGATCTGCTTAGTGTAATGGAGAGCAGGGACTGGAAAGATAACGGGATTGTTTCTTCTGAGATTTTGAACAGGTCTATGGTGGGACGGTCAATTGGCTTTCCAGAAAACATGTACATCATTGGTACTGTTAATATGGATGAAACAACGCATCCTTTTAGTAAAAAGGTGTTAGATCGCGCTAATACGATTGAGTTTAATCGAGTGAAGCTGGATTATCTCGACTTTCTACAAGCAACAAGTGAAGCTGTAGAGCCCAAAAATATTGAAAATGACATGATTCGCTCTGATTATCTGTATTTAAAGGATCTTACTGCGAAGCATATGGAGCTCATTAAAAATACGTCTCATACACTAGTCGGTATCAATGAAGCATTAAAGCCTCTCGGAGCACAGGTTGGTTATCGAGTTCGTGATGAAATCTGCATGTACCTTGCCTATAACCAGGAAGGAAAGCTGTTTTCGTCTGAAGACGCATTTGATTACTGTCTCGTACAGAAAATTTTGCCTAGAATATCTGGCAGTGATAGTAGAGTAGAGCACACACTAAAGGAACTATTTAAGCTTCTTACTAATCAAGAATTACGGGATGATCAAGAGGATTATACTGCGTTCATTAAGCTCTCTAAGTACCCGCGAAGCACAGAAAAGCTTGTAGAGATGTATAGGAGGTTAACGCACGATGGCTTTACCTCTTTCTGGATTAGCTAAAGGAGATGTCGAACTAGTTAAAATTGAAACAGCAGATTTTTCCTTAGTGATAAAAGGGAAGCCCTATCATGAGAGATATGTGGGCCTTCAACAATACCGTACCATGGATTTTCATGATGAAATGCGATTTAGAGTAGTGGGAGACCATGATGAAGTAAAGATTTTTGACATAGAAGCTATGGAGTTGGTCGATCTTAAAACCCATCGCCCGATCTTCTTTGAAAACGGTGTGTATACTGTCATGGTGTCTCCGAAAAAGGGAAAGGAATTAACGTTTTATCATGAGCATCCGATTTTTCGAAACGCAATTGACCGAGTGGAGCTTGGTCACTCCTATGTGCTGCTAGGGAACCTCCACTTTCAAAATGAAATCGGTTATTCGACCTTTGAAATTAAAGAGGGAAAGCGTACCTTACTCGAGGTAACGATAGAGGTTTTCCCTACTAAGCTTAATTATAAGGAGGATTACCGGAAGCTATTAGATGAGGTAAATGATGAAATCTACAACCTAGCCTTTCATTTTTTAAAGAAAACCTATCTAAGTGCGCAAACAAAGCTAGAAGGCTCACCATCTCCCGCTGAATTTTTTCGCCTTATTACGGTTTATTTTGAAGCGTTCATAAAGGCAGTCGAGCAGATAGAGCGGCAGCCACATCACAAGCTAGTTAAAACCCATGAGATCGTGAGAGGTGATCGGATCAAATCTCTTGATGGAAAAGGCCGGAGCTATTTACGGAAGAACAGTCACCTTTTCCAAGAAGTAGATCAGGGCATACCAATTAGGGATAAGCAATATATGCCGAGCAAGGGGATAACCGCCAACAAGCAAATCACCTTTCACACCCATGAAAATCGTTTTGCTAAATGGATGATTACCCGTCTTGTTAGCAAGCTAGAAGATTTGCTTTCTAGGATTCAAAATAATCGCTGGTCAAAAGGCGATCGGGATGCAGAGCTGTTGCGCTCTATTGAAGGAATGAAACGCACGCTAACAAGAAAGCTTAATACTCCTTTCTGGAAAGAGCTTGCACTCCCTGATCGAACGGCCCAAAGTCTTGTCATGCAACTAGCACCGGGCTATCGCGATGCCTACCAAATCTACCTAACCGTCTCAAAAGGACTAGCCCTACAAAACAGCATGTACAAAATGTCGGTCAAGGACGTGGCAACCTTATACGAATACTGGACCTATTTGAAGCTCGGACAAATCCTAAACAAAAAGTACGATATGATTAGCCAGGACATTATTAAGGTTGATCGCAAGGGCTTGCACGTTAATATGGAAGCAAATCGCCGCGCAACCCGCGTATACAGGCATTCGGTTACAAAAGAGAAGATCACCCTAACGTATCAAAAATACGAAGGCAACCTCCCTACGATCGCACAAGTACCAGACACGATGCTAAGCATTGAGAAAAAAGGAGAAACCTACACCTTCAATTATGTCTTTGATGCCAAATACAGAATAGATTTCGCGCTCGAGGGTAGCTATTACGGCAACAAATATCACACTCCAGGCCCAATGGAAGAAGATATTAATACGATGCATCGTTATCGGGACTCCATTGTATCCGAACAAAATGGTCCCTACGAACGCACAGCATTTGGTGCCTATGTTCTTTTTCCATGGAACGAAGAACAGCTCTATCAGGACCACCACTTTTACAAAAGCATCGGTAAAGTAAATATCGGAGCACTTCCATTCCTACCAAATGCCACGGACCTTGTGGAGCGCTTTATCGAAAACCTCATCGACAAGAGCCCAGAGGAAATTCAAAGCGAAGGCCTCCTTCCTAGAGGCACTCTGCAAAAGTGGCAGGAGAGCGTGGAGGAGAAGGTACTGGTGGGAGTGGTCTCATCGGAGAGTCAATATCGAGAAAATATGAGATCAGCTCAATACCAGATTCCTGCTGCGGTACTAAAAAGAGGATGGCAGGAAGCGCAGTATGTGGCACTCTACCTTACAAAGGAAACTGGAATGGACAACGGGGTTGTTTGTTATGGAAGAGTGAATCATGTTGATGTTAGCGGAGACAGAGTAACATTCACAGTGGATCACTGGAAAAGGTTAAATAACTTAATTGTGCCTGTTGGCTATGGAATTGCTCAATACATGATAACCACCCTGAGAAACTTGGAAAACTCGACTGAGCTACCGGAGCTGTTTATGAAATCCGGGGAAGAGAAGGTTGTATGGCAGATGTTAAGGCGCTTGTCGGATCGGATAAAGGTAGATTTGGACAATGAGAGAATGGATGGGGCAGAGCGAGTTGTGAAGTATAACATTAAGGCTGCGACGGTTATTTTTGATCGGGAGTTAGAGGCTTTGGAGATTGTGAAGGAAAATGAGTTTCAGAGAGTAAGTTTTGCGGAGTTAAAAAACGATCGAGTGAAAGTGTTTAGGAATCTGCTTAACTGATTGCTAGGAGGAACAGATATGACAGTATACAACAAGGTAGTCCGAGACAATATCCCACAAATCATTGAAGCCACAGGGAAAAAATTCACCACAAGAATATTAAAAGACCAGGACTTCATTAAGCACCTTAAACAAAAATGCTACGAGGAATTAAATGAGTATTGTGCAGCAGATACAAATGAGGAAGCTATAGAAGAGCTTGCCGACCTTATGGAAATTATCCGTTCTCTAGCACAATACCACGGAACCTCAATGGAGGAAGTAGAAAAGCTTCGCCAGGGAAAAGCAGTGAAGCGAGGTGGGTTTGAGGAGAAGGTATTTTTGGTTGAGGTGGAGGATTAGTAGGTGGATCGTATATAGAACAGGTCTACATAATATTAGCCGCAATAAAAAATTGTAATTAATTTTTATTATTGATTTGCAAATTGAAAGTTAAACTAGAATGAATTTCTAAATTGTAGAAATTTAATGTTTGAATTTTTTATATTTGAAGGACAAAAATTCAGAGAGAGAGAATAAATTAATAGAAGGATGGTATGTAGTTTTGGTATCATCTTTATCTTCTTGTGGAGGATTATATTAGTTGACCTTTAATATAATAAATAGGGTGATAAAATTGGAATTATTGAATGAAATTGAAGTGAGAACGCTGTTATTAAATGAGTTAAATAAAATTTATGGAGATTGTAGTAATACAAGAATTATAAATGAATTAGGTCTTGAAAACGGTGCTTCGAGAGTTGATGTGGCTGTAGTAAATGGAATTATGCATGGATACGAAATTAAAAGTGATTTGGATAATTTATTTAGACTTCCGAGGCAAATGGAATATTACAATAGAGCTTTCGAAAGGATGACCGTTGTTGTTGGAAGAAAATACGTTAACGAAGTTAGGGATATCATTCCTGGATGGTGGGGAATAAAAGCAGTAAGTAAAGATCAAAGTAGGTTGATTGAAATTCGAAAGGGAAGAAAGGTGTCCAATCAAGACCCGATGTTACTAATAAAGCTGTTATGGAAAAAAGAGTTGGAGGGTTTTATTGATTATATAGGTTTACCGAAATCATATAAGAAGATGAGAAAAAACCAGCTCCTATCTTTATTAATGAAAGAAGCTGAAATTGATGTGTTAAAAACTTATGTCTACTCTGTTCTTAAAGAGCGTGAGAATTGGAGACCAAATTTAAACCCGAAAGCTGATTTATAGTTGTTTCAATATGGTGATTTACTCCAATTGCAATAGGTGCTTGATGTTCACTTATTGTCCATTCTTTTGCTGCGCATTTCATTATTTCAGAATCTCCAAAAGAGAAGTCTGGTCCTGGATAAAATTCTTGCTCAATTAGAATTTGACATATTTCGTGGAATGAATGCTCTCCACCATCTCTAATAAGTTTAGATTTAGCAATCCAATAGTCTGTCTCGGTTGTGTAAAATACTTTAAGATATGAGAGGTTCATATTAAATCCTGTCAGAACTTCACCCTTTAACCGGGTAGTATAGTCTCCGAATTGTACATCTTGGTTAGTTGCTCTTAACTCGAGAAAGTTATTTAGTTCCTTCCTTGAACCTATTAAAGATAAAGAATGGGCTTCGGCATCATTTGCATTTTCAGGGCAGGAAGTAGCAAGGTATACAATGTTAGAGTTTTTAATTTTCGAAAAAATTTCAATCGTATTCTGAATTCTTCTAAGTGTAGTTGGGGTATTGAAAAAGTCCAAAATGATTATGGGGTTGAAATCATCAGAGGAAATACTGCTTAAGTCATTTTGTAGTTTTTGAAAGACAAAGTGATTGAACGACTCTTGAAAATCATGACATCTAATTCTAATCGCAAATTCACTATATCCTGTACTGAGCACTGAGTCAATTAACCATGACGGAGAGTCATGTTGAAAGCAAGGTATTACGTTCAAACTTTCCTGTTCCATTTTATTTAAACAAAATTTTACTAGGTTTTCACCTGAAGATGATATTAGTTGATCTTCCTCTCCTAGTTCTTCTAGTGCACAATTGAAATCATATATAAATTTTGAATCTTTTACACGGGCCTTTAGGTAACGACCTAGAGTATTAAAAGAAGACTCCCAGTTTGGTAGATTTTCTCTTTTTACCCTTTTTGATTCAATAATTGGTGTAAGTTTTGAACGTGATTCATCTTTTAGTTCTCTTAAAGCTTTCATTTCATTGTTGGCGTTTTTTAACAATGGATAGTACATTTGAATCCTCCTGTCAATTTATTGTCACAATAACTCTATTCAACACTAAAATACAAATTCCTTCTTTTTAGTATTTTATTGGAAAATACAGTTAGAGAAATCCGCAAATATAATACCACTTCTTTCTTTTTAGAGAAAATCAAATATTAAATTTGCTGGCATGTGAAGGAAGTAAGGAAGTATTTAATGGGTCGTTTCCTTCAAAGTTCGAAGGAAGCAGAGCACCGTCCCCTGCTACCAATGGAAATTATCCGTTCTCTAGCAAAATACCACGGATCCTCAATTGAAGAAGTAGACAAGCTTCGCAAGGAAAAAGTGGTGAAGCGCAGTGGGTTTGAGGAGAAGGTTTTTGAAGATTAGTAAAAAGAGTTCTCTGAAAACTAAGGAAAGTAAAGAAGACATGTTAAAGCATGTCTTTTTATTGTGGAAAATAAAGGATAATGTAAGTTTTTGTAGAATCTTATTTAGGATCAATATTTTTAAAGTATTTTGGATGTGTCAAAGGTATACATAGAATTGTGTGATACTCAAGTGGGAAAAAATTAAAACCAAACTATTGACTAGGAGAAAATAGAAATGGCCTTAATTAAAGGAAATACCATGAAAAAAATCATAAAAGAAAGAAATACAATTCATAATGAAGTGGATAATACTTATACAAGCTTTTTAGATAAAGAAGGAAATCGAATCCTCCAAATAGACACCTATGGATCCAACCAAAGAGAATTTCGGGGCAAGGTAAGTCAATCTATTCAATTTGATAAAGATTCTGCTCAGGAATTTTTAAAAGTTATAAAGGAAGAGTTTAATATTTAGAATAATATTCAAGTGAAATGGCAAGCGGATTGAAGTAGAAAACATAAAGGAGAATAAGATGATAAAAGAAATTCTTTCACATTATCACACTCTGTCGCTGAATGATCCCCATCATCGATTCAAATCCTGGGAACACTGTCATACATTCTTTCAAGATAATTATAAAGAATTAAAAAATCCAAATGTCTTTGATCATGGTTGTTTGCATCTAGCTTTTTATCTCGCAAGTTGGGGAATGTTGCGGGGAAGTACCTTTCTTTTTCAGAAGGATTATAGGGTTCATCAATATTTACTTCAGAAGGTTTTGTTGAATCCACAAAATCATAGGTTCTTTGATCATACAGAACGGGATCTGATAGATATGGAAGCGGTAGATGGAATAAATCAACTTATCAAAGACACTAAAAGAGCTTACATTGATAATATTGCAGAAGTTAATGGAGAGAATGTTTCTGTGAATGTTACAGATACACTTGCTTCAAAGATTCTGTTGGGTATATTCGGCATTGCGCCAGCCTATGATAGGTATTTTATTGATGGGGCGAGGCTTTTTGGAATCAATACACAGTTCAATGAGGGATCAGTTATTGAACTGGCTCAATTCTATAACCATTATGTAGCCGGTTTTTCAAGCAGTAAAACTGAATTTAACCATGATGGGGTAAAGTATACCCCTATGAAATTGATTGATATGTTCTTTTGGCAGATTGGATTTATGATGGATAACGTGGCTATATATAGTGAAGAGTTAGGGAAGATTACTAGATTCGCTGGTGAGTATAAATCAACAAAATTTAGTAAACCTGCTGAAACCATAAAGCATTTTCGAAAGAAAACTATTAGCCGTGCTGGTCTGGGTGATCAAATTCGCAAATACATCATCATTAAGCTGAATGCTGCAAAAGAAGAAGGCAAGGAATATATGGATATCAGATCTGGGGACATTCAAAAAGAAATGGGCTTGCAAAATCGAATTCCGTCTGTATGTAATGCAATGGAATCACTAGGTGTATACTCTAACAACATGCTTGTTCTTTACGATACTCCAAGCGGCAAAAGTTCTACAAAAGTAATTAGGTATATGCTTCGCTAATTATAAATTCGCGGTGACGACTCAGGCACAGTTTAGTAGATACGGCTTTAATATCGGAGAATGTTTATGGATAGCTATATTTTATATATCCTTAAGGAGGCTTCCAATGGAGCTACTCAATAGCAAAGAGCTTTTAAAAGAGTTCGAAGTAAAAGCTAGTTTTTATAAATTACAAGTCGGAAAAGCATGCGTTAATTGCAGGAACCAAGCAAGATTGCTTAGAAAAGGGATGGCTTTAGATAGCGTTATTGACGCAGTTTTTATACTTGTAAATCCAGGCGCTTGTAGTGCAAAGGATCAAACTTATGATATTCCGGTTCTTGATCCAACGAAGGAAACGATTCCTTTTGTAAAGGCAAAATCAGACCAAACTCAATGGCAGTTGATGAGATTGATGAAATTAAGACAATGGAATCATACTGTGATAATTAATTTATCTGATATATGTTCGGGAAACATTAATGTATTCTTGGATTCTCTAAAGTTGTTCCAATCCAACAATAATGAGGACCATTCTATTCTTTCCGAAAGACGAAAAAATGAACTAACTAATCTGTTAATACAGAATAAAGGTCCAATTATTGCTGGATGGGGTTCTAATTCGGGTGTAAGAAAAATTGCTGAGAAAGCTTTGAAACATCACTTACTACAAAACATTACTGGATAAAAAATAAGCGAAGTCCTTACTTTTTACATCCCAAACCCGCATTAATGGAGAAACGGAGGGAATGGCTTCAAAGGATGACGAGTTTGATAGGAGGATGACATGAAAACCCAAGCTGAAGCTGTCTTAGAAGCATTTAAAGCACTTGGAAACGAAAGAAGCATTGCTGAAATAAGTGAATGGGTTACGAAGCAATACGGAGAGAAGTGGAAGGATTTTGGGACGATAATGGCAGATATGGTTCCACGGGAATTTGGAGGGAATAACAGCTCTACTGTCCCCACTAGATACAGACAATTAGGAAGAGTAAAGCCAGGTGTATATAGATTAATAGGGAAATAGGAGAATTAAAGATAATCAAAGTTTATGGTAAAAACTATGAAATAACATTCGATAATTGATTGTATCAACAGGGAATGGTTATTAGAATCATGTTGTGCTTTATCAGTATGGTCAGTGTGTGTAAAATCCTTTCAGCTGATGAACTAAAAAGTATCGCGAAGAAAGCTACCGATTCGTTAAATAGAAAAAAGGTGGTGTGGAACCGTGGAATTTCAGGCATATTTGCAGCAGAAGCACTTATTGAATAAAGGGGAGAGAAAATTGAAAGAGATATCGATAGACCAGTATGTCAACAGACTTGAAAACATGCGAAGGAATGGCATCTATAATGAAGAAAGCCAAATCGATGCCAGATTGGAACAGAAAGTACAAGAACACTATAAGGATTGGAAAACATATATAAAGACCATTGATCATTATTTGTCGTCTAGGAACTATTGAGACTGAAATTTCAAAAGAGTTGAGACTGAGAGTCCTGCTCTTATTGTTTCTACTATGCATTAGGGGCCTATCCTACCATAGAACTTTACAAACAAATGCTTGATTAAAAATACTCCAAATGCTGGTAAAATCCAGGATGCAACCGACTCAGTATCAACGAACTTTTAATATTGTTAATTTAACAGAACGAGGTGCAACCAATGCCAACAAAAGACCAATTACTCCAAATCAAACAACTCCAACACATATGTGAACAACAAGGAGGATTCGAACTCAAGCTAAATATTGATATGCTCGAAAACCGGGATGAAAACAGCAAGGAAGACTTCTTTCATTATGAAGATGGGCAGCTTGTCGGGTTTCTTGGAAGTTACGGATTCGGCAATAAAATAGAGCTGACCGGCATGGTCCACCCGGGCTACCGGAGAAAAGGGATTTTTTCTAAATTGTTTGCTATGGCTGTAGAAGAGGCAAGGCAACGAAATGCCAAGGTCATCTTGTTGAATGCGCCAAGCTCATCCGAAACAGCCAAGAAGTTTATAGCCAACATTCCTTGCACGTTTTCGATGACGGAATATCAAATGAAATGGCATCAGACTGACCTATATGAGGATCCTGCTGTGACCATAAGACCATCGGCTTCACAGGAGGATTGGGATGCGGAAATTCAGCTTGAAGTGGCCTGCTTTGGATTTAGTGAACAAGAAGCAAGTGAGTTTAACCAGCGGATGAGGGAACTAAACGGGGAAGATATGTTCATTATTGAAGCAGAAGGGGAAATTGCTGGGAAAATCCGTGTATCCGAAACGGAAGGTGAAGCGTGGATATATGGATTCGCAGTCTTTCCAAATCTCCAAGGAAAAGGAATCGGCAGAAAAGCATTATCCAAAGTCGTCAAAATGAAGAGTGATAAAGGCCTGCCTATCTTCCTGGAAGTAGAAGCTAAAAATGGAAATGCCCTCAAACTATATGAATCTTGTGGATTTCGGAATTACCATTCGCAGGATTATTATCTATATCAGGGTTAGGACGTGAGTCAATGAAGAAGCATCGGAAACCAACCCGATGCTTCAAAACTAGATCAAGCTCGGATATATGGAATCGTTTAAGTGGCCGGAGAGATACATAATTAACTGAATCAAAACCGCCTTGGCTATCCATCTATAATTCCACATAATGTTCTGGAGGAACTCATATGTGCAAATTTAAGGCTGCCCCTATTGTCTTTGCAGGCACTCTCCTGCTCCTATTATCATTCTGTTTTTTGCTACTTTATGACTTTCCCAAGAAAATTGATTTGGATTATCCTGCTTATGAGTATGTTTCAGGTCAATCCGGAGATGGGGAAGAGACAAGGATAAAGATCCAGGGGGTTTTGAAAAGGCCGATATTTAGGGATGAGGTATTAAGCGGAAAAATTATCATAGATAAGCACAAGGAAACTGCTGATTATGAGCTGATTGATGTGGGATTCCATAGCAAGAACGGAATGGGTTTATTGTCATATACCCGAACATGGGGAAGTGGATTTGAATTTATTAGGCGTGATCTGGATGGCTGAGGATTTCGGCAAGATCAATATAATGCTAAATACATCATCCTCTGAATCAGGTGGTGAGAAGCAAGTCCGAATCTCCGCTCCTGCCAGTGATTACATGGAAGCAGAGAGTATGGAAGAAGAATTGAAGGACTTGGAATGACTATCCATACCGGCCTAGGTTAGAGCTGCTGTTTCTGGCATTTAACTAATGTATGTTAGTTATGGCAGTATGATTATTAATATATTTGAATCATCTTACATAATCAAACTATATAAACCCTATATTAATACACATTTTTAAAGTTGTGCTTATTCAACATAAGGGCCAGATAATGGAATAACTTAACTGGACAATTAGACAGATTTATTAACCAAACCAATAACTAAAATACACTTTATCTTTAGAATTTCATAATATTACTATATGATTGTAATATTGATATTTGCTTTTTACAGGAGGTAAATTGTGCAAAAAACTACAACAGTTGATATTAATATTCAAGAAAAAGATTTCATTGAACTTATTAGCAATGTACCAGCGTTAAGATTAAAACAGTATAAATCGGCATTAATTATTATTATAATAAATACTATTCTGTGCTTTTTTCTTATACAGTATGGAAAATCCTTAAATTTCACATTAGAAGAGTATAATGCTGCTACTTTTTCTGCTATAGCACTTCATGTAATACTTACTATAATTTTTTTAACTCTTCTTAGAAAAAAAACAAAAAAAATGATTCGTGAAATTGCTAAAGAAAGATTCAAAGAACCAGGTCGAAGTAACGTAACGTTTAATATTGACAAAGACCTTAATGTTATTAAAATTAACAAGAGAAATATCAAATTAGGAAATGATGCTATTGTCATAATTTCTACACCTGAAAATTATTTGATTTATTTAGGAAAAAAAGTAGATGATGATAAAGTCTTAATCCCTAAAATTGGAGAAAGCAATTATATAAAGGATGTAAATGCTATTATTGATTATCTTTCTAAATTAGAGAATACAAAAATAATAGAAAAGAACAAATAAATATGGCCAACTGAGCATTTCAGACCGTAGACAAACCTCCACTTCAGCATCAGCAGAAATGGAGGTTTCGTTGATTTATGGTATTTTGCTTTAAAGGGAGGGTGATCACCAGGATCAACTAACCAGTTTTTTAAGATTCATGGCAGCGAAAGTTAGTATCTCCTGCATGGAAATCCACGCCCTTTTTATATTTTCAAGAGAGATTTTGTAGAAAAAAGGGAAATAGATGGTTCATCTTGAATTGGTAAGTTATGCCCCAGAAAAGGGCAGGATTTTTTTATAGTCATAATGATATTTTCTGTATTAACATATGCTGGATTATAAGGAGTGGGGTGAGCTAATGTATTCTTTTCTAATCTTTATTATTCTTATTCTTACAGTTGTTATCGACTACTATTGGCTGGATACAGACCGAAAAAGATGGGGTTGGATGGAAAATTGGTCTGCCAGAAATAAAGTATTATTTTTCAGTGGATTTATTGCAGTTTCAAGTTTGATTTATTTGGGATTAAGCTATAAATACTTTTGATGAAAGTTTTGCTTATGTAGCAATTTGGGAGCTATAGTTGAAGAAATGTATAGTATCTTGAAATCGAGTTTCCCGCAATCGGGCGCAATCCTTGAACAAGGATATGCGCTAATTTTCATTATTGGGCCAGATTGTTGGTGCGAAATGTTCCTGACTCAAATGAAATGTGGACACACAATTTCGGTAAAGGTCAGGCAGTTTTGGAGTTCTAAAACTGAAGGGTTATGTCGAGGAGTCGAATGAGGAGGTAACGCTCCAAAAGGCTCCCCCTGCGTCGAATAGCACGCTGTTTAGTAAGAAGAAGTGTGTTATAAGCTCGGCTAATAGGCGTGAGAATTTACCGTAACAGTAAGGCTGACGAAAGCCTACCCGATGGGGTGGTGTAAATCATGGTGCTTGGGTTGAACAGATATGGTGAGAATGCGACGAAATAAAATATGAAAGTATATTGCTGACGAACTTCTGAATGTACGGGTCTAGACTGGCATTATATAGAAATGTATTTACTACTAAATGTAGGGTTAGCTTTGGATGAGTAAGAATCAACAATATAAAAATCCATCTTGTGTTACAGGCACATGCGATGCTAACAGGCTCATAGGAAGCACCTAAGTTTGTTCCATAATAGACATAATTCAACGTTGTAAGCTGATAACGTGGAGAGCTTACTCTCTATGAAGCGTTGAAAAGGAAACTAGTCGTGAGATTAGCGACTATATAACTTTTCTTTATATCAGTGAAAGTAGTGGCACAGTACCATTGAAGCGTGTAATGAACGTGGAGGGATAGCCACCAGACTAATAAAAGATTCATTCAGCCATGCAAGGCAGTTCTTCAACGATTAATAAGGTTCTTGTAAGACTAATAGAGGTTCAGCTCCTAAAGGAGCCACCAACTTGTTAAAACGAAAGAAACTGAGACACAATGAGTATTATGATATGCAACATTATTTTGATTCTTTATATGCTCAAAGTGCTAATGGTCAGAATTTTTATGGATTACTAGACTTAATGCAATCCGATGAAAATATACGGTTAGCTTATCGGAATATTAAACGAAACACTGGCAGTAAAACTGCTGGAGATGACGGATTAACGATTGAAGATATAAACCGATTATCTGTATCAGAAGTTGTATCGAAGATACAACGAATGTTTGAACACTACACACCCCAAGCCGTCCGGAGAGTATTCATTCCTAAGGCAAATGGAAAAACTCGACCTTTAGGGATTCCGACTATCTGGGATAGATTGTTCCAACAGTGTATCTTGCAAGTACTTGAGCCGATTTGTGAAGCGAAATTCTATAAACATAGTTATGGTTTTAGGCCAAACCGCAATACACATCATGCGAAAGCTAGGTTTGAAACGCTCATTAATCGCGCATGCCTATATCACTGTGTTGACGTTGATATAAAAGGATTTTTTGACAATGTAAATCATGCCAAATTAATAAAACAAATGTGGTCTTTAGGCATTCGTGACAAGGCATTGCTTTCCATTATTTCACGTCTTTTAAAGGCTGAAATTATTGGGGAAGGTTTCCCAAAGAAAGGTACACCCCAAGGGGGGATCTTATCACCACTTTTATCTAATATCGTATTAAATGAACTAGACTGGTGGGTTAGTAATCAATGGGAAAGCTTTGAAACACATAAGGTATATAAATCAAATCTTGGCAGATATAATGCGTTGAAACAATCTAATTTAAAACATTGCTACATCGTGAGATATGCAGATGACTTTAAAATTCTTTGTCGCACTCGTTCACAAGCAATTAAAATGTACTATGCAGTGAATGATTTTCTTCATACAAGGCTTGGCCTTGAAATTAGCGAACAAAAATCAAAGGTGGTCAACCTAAAGAAAAACTCATCAGAGTTTTTAGGTTTTCGTTTTAAAGCCCATCTGAAAAAGACAAAGAAAAGGACTCTTTATGTAGCTCGCTCACACATGACAAAGAATGCGCTCAAAAATGCACAAATAAAAGTAAAACAAACAATCAAAGAGATTCAGAAACACCAATCGGTAGAGAATGTTTGGCGCTTTAATACAGTTATAATGGGAATCCAAAATTATTATTCAGCAGCTTCACACATCACAGATGATTTAACTGAGCTGAACTATCGTCTTCATAAAACATTGTTTAATCGTTTAAAAGAATTGAGAAAAGAAGCTACGTTTCAGGACTTTTCAAAATCCTTACAGAAACGGTACAAGGGATATGAGTGTAAGCTCTTCAAAATAAAAGAAATGGTACTTATCCCAATTCATGCCCAACGTTGTAAGATAAATCTGAACTTCTCTCAAACTATTTGTAACTACACTACCGTAGGTAGGGACAAAATTCATCAAAACTTGCAAGCAATCAATAAACAAACGCTTACTCGTGTGATGAAACAGTTCATACCGAGCCGTTCCATCGAATACAACGATAACCGGATTAGTAGATTTATTGCACAATATGGAAAATGTGCTGTTACAGGGGTTGAATTAGGACTGGATGAATGGCATTGTCACCATAAGACACCGTACCATCTCACCAAAGATGATTCATACGGAAACTTAATGATATTGCATAAATCTGTTCATCTCCTAATACATTTGAGAGATTTAGAGAAAATACAAGTGCTTTTAAACTCACTCAAGTTAAATGAAAAGCAACTTACAGAAGTCAATAAATTGCGTAAGCAATGTCTGAACGAAGCTATCTGATTCTCCTTTGCATAATCATAATAATCTTGAATGAATTGGATTAGTTGGAACGCCGTATGCTGGGAAACTCGCCTGTACGGTGTGAAGTGGGGGAAAAGCTGGAGATAACGTCAAAAGCTTACCTATCACTATAATAAGGAAGGGATTAAAAGAGTCCATCTCGAATTGTAAGTTATGCATAGTGATGCAACGTTGTGGAAGATGCGCTAGGTAATTACGGGGAGGTTTGACAATGAGAGTAGGAATAATTGGAGGGGGCTTTGGTTTAAAAGTTCAGGCTCCTATAATAAATACTCATCCTAAGTTGAAAGTTACTGCTGTTAGCACGGTGAAGCGTCATCAATTGCCAAAAGATTTATCGAATGAGGACAATACTCCAGTTCATTATACAAACTGGGCCAAAATGTTAGATTCAGAGGAGTTGGATCTTGTATTTGTTAGTTCTCTTCCAGTGCATCATTTCGAAATGGTTAAATATGCATTAAACAAAGGTCTAAATGTAGTTTGTGAGAAACCGTTTACAATGAATAGTAGAGAATCGGAAGAATTGTTAACACTTTTAAAAAAGAGTAACGACGCAAAGGTATTTATTGATTTTGAATGGAGATATCATCCTGCTCGTCAAAAAGTCAAAGAACTTTTAAGTGAAATTGGTGACATCCTTCATTTTGAATATCATATTTCCTCTCCTCAGTATCAACATCTTCAAAATAACAAAAGAGGTTGGATGGGACAAAAAGAACAGTTTGGTGGTATGTTAGGCGCTCTAGGAACACATATGATTGATTGCCTCAGATGGCTTACTAAGGACGAGGTTATAACTATTAATGGTTTAACACACACTCACGTCCCAGAAGGTCCAGGAGAACTTAGAGACTCTGATGATGCCTTTTTTATGCAGGGTAGGATGACGAGGAACTCTACCTTTTCCATTCAGCTTATTTCAGGGGTTCATCACGGGTTTGGTTCCAACTTAAAAATTTTTGGAAGACTTGGCACCATAAGTTTAACTAATGATAAAACCCTGGTACTTGGTAAAGAGAGTGAAAGCCTAGAAGAAATATTAATTAAAACGGATGACCAGACTATTCCATTTTTATCTTTAGAGGCAAAAGCTTATTATCAAGCATTTTATCCTTTTATAGATAAAGTTTACGAAAATATTACTTTTAACAAATTAGATGAAGATCTACCAACCATTGTGGATGGACACGAAAATCAAATGATAATTGATAGAGTACTGTTAAATTGAATGCACTCATTATTAAGCAAAAGGGCGCCATTCTGGAACAAGAATTGGGGCTCATTTTTTATTTTAGTGCCAGATAATGGAATAAGACTATGCAGTAAAATTGGATATTTATGTTAAGATAATTAGAGATTGTGAAGGATTGTACTTAAAGTAAAGGAGCAGAATAGTGAAAGAAGGGTTATACAATTGGAATGGAGAATATTCATTTATAAGTAGGTATTGGAGCAATTAACGCAGGGCAAAAAGAAAATAGCTAATTGAGATATACAATAGTGCAATTAAATTAGTATTCAATGAAAGTATGGTGTACTAATGGATATAAAATCATTATGGGGTTTAAGGGTTCAGGAATTTTATAGAAAAATGTTCAGATACTATTCAATAATTGGTGCGAATGTTGTTTATTTTTTGTTGATCATTAGTAGTATCTTTATATATTATTTTAATTTATTTCTTCAATGGATACCTCCTCAAATACCAGTAGAAGGAATCTTATCACTATTTGTAGCCTTCATTTTAATACAGACAAAAGTTCGTACATTTATTAAAAGAGCAGATATTGTCTTTTTGTTGCCATTAGAATCGAAATTAAAGCCGTATTTTATTAAATCACTTGTATATAGTTTTGTTATTGATGCAATTAAATTACTTAGTTTCATTGCTGTTTTCTTATCTCTATTTTTAAAAACAATTTATATAGATCTTCCCATCCTTTTTTTTATAGTTGGGATTATTGCTTATAACATTTTAATGAAGTGGGATGAACAATGGTTAGAGAACCATGTACAATTAGTGTTACATAGGATAAATAGGTTTTTTTCAATATATTTAATGAATTATTTTTTGTTTAAAAACGACTGGATTTTTGCGTTTCTTTTAATCAGTGTAAATTTCGTCTATTTAATTTATTTTATAGAAAGAAAAAGAATTTTGAATTGGCAGAGGCTAATAGAAGAAGAAGAAAGTGCCTTATTAAAGAATTTTAAATTCATTAATTACTTCATAGATGTACCTAATCTTAAACGCTCTTTTCGAAATAGACGTTTGCTCACTTTTATTCTGAAAAGGTGTATCCCATATGGTCAGAGTAGTACATTCGTATATTTATACTCACACTTGTTTGTAAGATATAATGATTATTTTTACCTTTATTTAAGGCTAACTGTAATTGGCATGTTTGTTAATTATGCTATGCCAACAAATGGTTGGATCTTTAATCTCCTCATTTTATTTATGACTGGATTTCAAGTAATTCCTTTACAACATGAAATGAAACAAAGTTTATTACTTTATCCTATTTCAAAATCTCAGATAAAAGATTCTTTCTTAAAGTTTGTCTTGGTCATACTATATGCCCAATTTATTATTCTATATTTCACAATGTTCATTAATGCTTCTACTGCTAAAATATACTTTCTTGTAATTGGTAGTTTATTTGTTTATGTATTCGTATATTACTTTGTATCAAAGAGAGTCAATATCTCAGGGAGTGCCTTAAAAGAATAGCATGTTATTTAACTAACGGTTGCATTACTTCATAACGTTCTTACGCAATCGGGCGCGATCTAGGAATGATATGCTCCCCTTACGGTAGACAGATTAAAAAATATAAAATCTGACTACGTTAAGGGGAGTATTTTTATGTCTACAAGTTCTTACTCTGCGGAGGATAAATACAAGATAGTTAAGATGTATGAGGAGGGGATATATTCATTAAAGGAAATTAAGTCTAAGTATAAGGTTGCCATTACTACTATTATGAAATGGAAGTATGATTTTGAAAAATATGGTGTAGAAGGTCTCAGGAAATCCTCGACTTGGAAAAGATACTCGAAGGAATTAAAACTGTCTGCCATAAGGGATTATCTGTCTGGTAGGTACTCCCTTAGAGAAGTTGCTAGAAAGTATGAAATACCGTCTGATACTACACTCAGAAGGTGGATTAAAAAGTATAATAGTCATAGAGAAATCAAGGATACTGCCAAGGGGATGAGCCAATCTATGACTAAAGGAAGATCTACGACCTGGGAAGAACGAATTCAAGTGGTTTTGTATTGTATAGAAAACGGTAAAGATTTTCAGAAAGCAGCTGAAAGTTATAAAGTCTCTTATCAACAAGTATATCTATGGGTTAAGAAGTATGAAAATGGTGGAGATGAAGCACTTAAAGATAAGCGCGGAAAAAGTAAAACAGAAATAGAACTTTCTCCGGAGGAGAAAGTTAAGCTTGAGATGAAGAGACTTGAAAGAGAAAATGAACGTTTACGTGCTGAGAACGCGTTCTTAAAAAAGTTAGAGGAGATCGAAAGGAGGCGAAGATAAGTCAAATACGATTTGAGGATAAGTATATGGCTATACAAGAAATGCACCAGAAAGATGGTTTCTCCATTACGATGCTTTGTTCAATTGCGGGGATTGTTCGTTCTGCTTATTATAAGTGGCTGAAGCGAACCCCATCATTGCGTGAACGTCAAAATGAGGCGATCATGAAAGAGATGATTGTTCTTCATGAAAAAGTTAACGGTATTTTTGGGTATCGTCGAATGACTTTAAATATAAATCGCAAATTGGAAAACGACTACAACCATAAGCGAATCTATAGGCTAATGAAGATAGCTGGAATCGAAAGTGTTATTCGAAAAAAGAAAAATCGTTATAAACAGTCGACTCCTCAGCACATCGCAGAAAATATATTGAACCGTGAATTCAATGCTGCCAAACCGAATGAGAAATGGGTTACAGATGTCACGGAACTTAAGTATTGCGGATCTAAAAAGGCTTATTTAAGTGCAATTCGTGATTTATATGATGGTTCCATAGTTAGCTATGTTTTAGGGCACTCAAACAATAATGAATTAGTATTTAAGACAATGGATCTGGCTATATCTTTTTTAGATACAGATCGTCCTTTAATTCATAGTGATCGTGGATTTCAATATACCCATCGAGGGTTTAAACGAAGAGTAGAGAAGGCAAAGATGACTCAAAGTATGTCCAGGGTTGGAAGATGCATAGACAATGGCCCAATGGAATCTTTTTGGGGAACGCTCAAAAGTGAAAAGTATAACTTAGAAAAATACAAAACATATGAAGAATTATCAAACGCGATAGATGAGTACATACGTTTCTATAATTATGACCGATATCAAGAAAGACTAAACGGCTTTAGCCCTATGGAATATAGAGCTAAAGCCGCTTAAGTCATTTTATTATTTCCACTGTCTACTTGACAGGGTGCAGTTCAGAAACAAGGATCAGCGCTCTTTTTATTTTGGCAAGGATGAAGAATAACATATTGTAGGAATATTTAAATTATGAAATAATTGGTATTAAGTTATCAGGTAGAATTGGTTAATTGAAGTTTAGATAAAAATTGGGTTCATTTGGATAAACACTACTATGTTACTTAAATATAAGGAGGTACAAAGGGATGGGGAATCTGCAATCATATTTCCTTGATTTTCATGATGCAATCAAATTGGAAATCGATGATAATCAAGTCCTTCGAGACAAGCGAGAGGAACTGCTTGATGTCCTAAAGGAAAACATCGACCTTGAAGAGGGCAAGTATGATATTTTTCATCAAGGCAGCTATACGATGCACACAGGCATTAAGCCTTTAGAAGGCGGTGACTATGATATTGATGTCGGCCTTTTGTTTAACATCTCCACCGAGGATTATCCTAATCCAGTTACAGCAAAGAAGTTAGTGTATAACGCATTGAAGGATGATTACGAGGACACAGAGATGAAGAACCCGTGTGTGTCGGTAAGGTTCGAAGGAGAAGTAGATAATGACGACCGTAATTACCATGTGGACTTCACGATATATTCGAATGAAAATGATGATGGCAAAACGTACCTTGCGAAAGGGAAGCTCGGCAGCGGGAGTGACAGCAGAACATGGGAGCATTCTGACCCCAAAGAGTTGGTGAGAACCATCAAAGAAAATCTGATGGATAAAGAAGACCGCAAGCAATTCAGAAGGGTCATCCGTTATTTGAAGCGCTGGAAAGATTTGAAGTTTAAGGGTGTCGTGAACCGTCCATCTGGGATTGGGTTAACAGTAGCTGGATTGACTCATTTTCATCCGAGTTATTCTTATAACGCCTTCACAAAGACATACGATGACTTGGGTGCATTGGAATCGTTTGTTCAAAATATGATTAACTCATTCAGCTATAAGTTCAATGATGACGGTGAATGGGAAGACCGGCTAGAGGTGAATCTGCCTACCCCTCCCTATAATGATATTTACGAGAAACTGACAGGCAGCCAAATGAAGAATTTCAAGTCTAAGCTAGAATCCATGCGTGACAGGTTGAAAGAAGCAAGAGTTGAAACGGACCCAGTAAAAGCATGTGAAATGCTGCAAAAAGAGTTCGGGGAAGACTTCCCTGTTCCGACCCAAAAGGAGTCCGCTCAGCAGAGGGGGCCTGCCATCATGGTAGACCATTCTTCAGCATGAGGTGTGTGTATGGCTGATGATTTTACGATAGATAGCCTGAACTTGGACGAGCTGTTTGCCGAAGTACAGGCAATCGATGTTCACCAAGTAAAAAGTGAGCGTAGTCAATTTCTTCATGCATTTGAGGGGAAGATGAGTGTGGCGTAAGAGCAATTCACGATCCAACTTGCTCTTCCTTCACTTTTTCCTTTGAAAAAACCGATGTACTTCCTGAAAAACCGTCAAGAAGCTGGGTTCATTCCTCACATAGAGCCTGACGGATTTATCTGCTACTCGCATGATGAAGGGGTACTGCTCGACAGGAACAACCCGAAGGGCATTATCCATGAATCGTTTCAACGCGCGAAAAGAACGCTTGAAGAGGGTGTGCTTAAGCTGAACTCAGAGGACTTCCTAGTGGAGTTTGAAGCTCTGTGGTCAAGGCAAGAAGGGATTACCCGAGTGGATGCTATCCTCACACCAGAAGACCGCTTCAAAGAGATAGTTGTTTTTCATGATGAGAATCGAAATAAATCCATATTGTTGGACAGTATTAATGAAAGCAAGGTTTATTATTTGAACCGTTTATATAGCAGCCGCAATGTGCTGGATGAGTTTGATAGGAGCAATGGAATTTATATCCCTTTGAGGAAGTCTTCTACTATTAAACCACCTGCATTTTGGGAGACATGGGATATCAGGAATTATCGACAGCTTATCAAGCACAACATTACGGCTTCAACCAAGAATAAACTGAATCAATATTTGAAGAGGAAGTTCATCCAAAAGGGGGATGAGGAGTATATCGTGCTTGGCATCCCTATCCCCATGGGGCAAAGAGCTCTTATAGGCTTAAAGCTTTCTGATTTCCGTGCAGAACAGGGAAAAGGAAAGCATTTTCCTTTTCTTCATCCTATAAGGAAAAACCAGGCTGCATTTGAAATGATGCCATTGGATATCAAACGGCATGATAAGGAGTATTTGCTGAATAGAACGCAGGGACATAACCGAATTGCAGATAAGAAAGTGACGGTCGTTGGACTGGGGTCACTGGGAAGCAGGATATGCTTTGAACTGGCACGTGCGGGAATTGAAAGGTTTACTTTGATTGATAACGATGCCTTGAATATCGATAACGTCTATCGGCATGAATTGGGAATCAGTGATGTTTATTTTAAAGATAGTGCTTGCTATTACCATTTTCCTAAGACAGAGGCGATGAAAAGAGCCATGGAGATAAAGTTTCCGTTCGTTGAGGTGGAATATGAAACCTCCGATATTTTGGACATCATCCAAGGAGAACCAGGGCTACTGCTTGAATCGGATTTAGTCATCATCGCTCTCGGATCCCCGACCGAAGAGCTGTACGTGAATGAAATGCTGCGCCAAATGGACGGGGCGCCGCCGATTCTTTTTACTTGGCTAGACCCCATTGGGTTAGGCGGGCATGCTTTATCAACGAAGAAAGGGACACCAGGCTGCTTTCAGTGCCTGTTCACTCAACCTGATGAACCGAAGCGCTTAATAGCCAACCAGGCCTCATTTGCAGCTCCTGGTCAAAATTTCCGAAAAACGTTGGCAGGCTGTCAATCTGTTTACACTCCGTACGGTTCAATCGATGCTCTTGAGACAGCGGTCATGGCCACTAGATTGTCTGTAAGGATTCTGTCAGGTGAGGAAAGGGATAGCCCGCTTATGTCCTGGAAGGGTGATTCCACGGCACTTCTCAGTCAAGGATATCAGTTAAGTCCGAGGTATGGATTTCCTTCCGACTTATTGTTTGATACCCGTTATTTATATAAGAACGAAAATTGTGTAATATGTCAGGCGGGTGAAACACCATGATTTTCTCGTTCGGTCCAACCTCGAAGTTGAAGATAAACGATGATGTCCTGGAAAAGTTCCGTACCTATCGTCAGTTAGAAAGCCGTGATACGGAAGCGGGCGGAGTTTTAATGGGAAGGTTCATAGAGGGCTCGGATGACATCATCCTTGATTTAATCACCGAACCAACGGAAAAAGACAGACGTGAAAGGTGCTTCTTTAAAAAGCACCTGGAAACTCATCAGGAACTCGTTGATAAGATTTGGGAAGAAAGTGAAGGTACCTGTAATTATGTGGGGGAGTGGCACACTCATCCAGAGAAACATCCTTCCCCTTCTTTTCACGATAGAAGAGAGTGGAAGAAAGTGTTGAAAAAGACGCAGTGTGAGTCATCCTTTCTTTTTTTCTTTATTATCGGCACCGAATCCATCGGAGCGTGGGTAGGAAATCGGAAGACTGTAAAAATAAATAAGTTAGAGGTGTGGAATCCATGAGCAGGGACCCTTTTAAATTATCTACGACTGAAGACCGTTCGTTATGGATTAGTTCAGGTGGATTGTGTGCTAGGTGTAAGACGCCATTAATCTTGGATGATGTTAATGCAAAAGTAAATATTGGAGAGAGAGCTCATATCATTGGGAAGGCAAAGGGAAAGAAGGGTGGACCGAGGCGAGAATTTGCTGACGATTTCGACATAACCGATGAGAATATCGATTCCCTTGAGAACTTGATGCTGATGTGCAGTCCGTGTCACCATACCATTGACACGAATCATAAGGAGCACCCTCCTCAAGATTTGTTTGACATGAAAGAAAAACATGAAAGCTGGGTCAGTGAACAGCTTTCTAAGAAAAATAAGGCAATCGTGGTGGTTCATAAGCGAAAAAACCTCATGCCTGTCGATTCCATCCTTTTATCTAAGGAAACCAACTGTTTATTGTTGGATGCTGTTTCTTTACAGGAGGAATTTACTGATTTCACAGAAGAAGGCTGGACTGCTGCCAAGAAAGAAAATGAGGATTTCTTCCGTAAAGTGGTGAATTCAAAGAAGGAACATGAGGGGACGTATCTTTTTGTTTTCCCGCTTTCTCCGATTCCGTTATTAATTCATTTGGGAAGTCTGATATCGGATACAACAGCCGCTGTTGTTCATCAATTTGATAGGGATACACAAATGTGGTGTCACGAAAATGTGAACCCTGATAAGAATGTGGGGCTGCCAGAAGTAAAGGTTTCAGAAGAAGTTCATAAAAAGCTTGTGGTCAGCTTACAAGTCAGCGGAACCATTCATGAACGGGATATAACAGATGCGGTAGAAGGTCCGTTCCAAAGGTTGAACATCAAAATTGACGAGCCAAAACTAAATGCCGTTTTATATGAGGATGATGTTGAAGTTCTGAAGAGTGTGTTCCGAAAAGAAATATACCGCTTACAAAGTGAAAATCAGTTTTCCGAAATTCACTTGTTCTATTTCGGTCCAGCAGGATTGGCTGTGGAACTTGGTCGCTGCATTAATCAAAACATGCTGCCGCCCGTTCATTTGTATGAATATAATATTCGTGCTACTAATGCAAAATATCAAAGAGCAATAACGATTTGAGAAGAATATAGAGTTCTTGGGAGCCATATCAAAAAACGAATATGGTTAAGAAAGGAGCTTAATCTGAATCAGCTCCTTTCTTTTGTACAATGTACAATCTCAGTTACTGGGTCAGATGGTTTTGTAGCACGTTATCAAAAGAGATTTCATACTTGATTTTTGTACTAGTGAAAAATTATCGGAAAAATAAGGAGATTTCTGTATAAATAAGGATATTCAATTAAAGGGCAGGATTGTTCAATAGTCATATACTAGAGATTGTAAGGAGTGGAGTGAGCTAATGAATTCTTTTCTAGTCTTTATTATTCTTATTTTTACAGTTGTCATCGACTACTATTGGCTGGACACAGACCGAAAAAGATGGGGCTGGATGAAAAATTGGTCTACCAGAAATAAAATATTATTTTTCAGTGGATTTATTGCAGTTTCAAGTTTGATTTATTTGGGATTAAGCTATAAATACTTTTGATGAAAGTTTGGGTTATGCAACAATCTAGGGCGATTGCAGCACAATGGATCGATCCTTATAATAACCTTAATGATTAAAGGCACTGCAAAATTTGCAATGCCTTTGAAATATGTGGATTAATCAGTACATTGTCTATTGCAACTTTGGGTGCATAGTTTAGTAACTTAATTATTTGTTAATTATATGAATCCTTAAAGAACTGCCTGTAATGAAATTGGAGTCGAACAATTTCTCCATCATCATTACGGATAAATCTGACTACTTTACTCTGATCTCTAATTAACGAATGATAGTTTGTGCTCAAATAGTAATGGACGCTGGAAATACAGGTCCCTCAAAACTTGTTAGTTCTATCACGTATATGAACAGTTCAAGAATAAATAATAAATAAAGTGAGTCTAGATAAAATTTTAGGTATCACATACCTAAACTTAATAAATTACTCTTCTATTTTATATCCATTGGAAATATATATAAAATAGAAGGAGGGGATTAAGATTAACTCTATTAAACATTCTTCCAAAAAGGTGATGGTTTATTATTTGGAGTGATTTCAAGACTATTTGTTTTGGGATTAATCTAAGAGTGTTTTTTTTCGAAATTCTTTTTTTACACACTATAGGCTGTGAGAAAATTGAGTGAAATATTGTTTAATAAAGAGTTGATGTTTTTTACACACTAAATAAGTAGGGAGAATGAATTAAGTTATTCTCGTTGGGCGATTGACAAAGGATCCGGAGCTGAGGTATACGAGTGACGGATGTGAGATATATCTAATATTGTCATAAATTATTATTAATATTGACATGTATTATAATATACGACATTATTTTTAGCTTTTTTAATAAAATAATGTTTAATCATAGGTATTCAAAGACAAGGGTTTGTTAATTTTTCTAGTGTGTTCCCTTAATACAACTTTATTTAATGCTCATTAGTCCTAAACTGGGCCTGGGACAAAACTGTTTTAGTCTAAGGAAAACCCGAACTAATTTTAATTCTGGAGTTCGGGTTTTTTGTTTTGTTTAAATAAATTATTATTTTAAAAAGTATTTTTAAAATTCCTTTAAAAAAATTTTGCATATTACTATTGAGTCAAAAAATCAAGATTAGTAAACAGTCTTCGAAAATCCCGAATTATTGGCTAATCCAGTCAATTCCAGCTTGTACTAACTATTTAGCCGAGATAAATTTCAAGATAATACCAATATTCCTATAAGAATATTGGTAATTTCGCGAAAATATATTTACATTTTCAGTAAATTAATTTACAGTTTATGGTGAATGAAAGGAGGGAAATTTAAAAAAATTTCTAATAAATATTAAAGGAGGTATTCGAATTATGAAGAAATTCTTATTGATCATTGTATCTGTCTTGTTATTGTTGCCAACAACTGGATTTAGTACTGGTGAGAAAAAGGATATGGAGAATATTTCATCATTGTATAGTAATAATTTTGGTATATACTATCATGAAGATAGTCATCAAAAGAATAATGCAATTGTAAAACTACACCATATTAATGGTTATATGGATGATAATAAAATTATTGATTTCAATACACATTTGATATTTGAAAGTGGTATTGATTTACAGGTAAAGACCAGTATTATAAAATATAACATTGAATCTGGCTTTTATGAAGCTTGGGTTGATATTGTTAGAAATTCAGAAAGTTTAAATTCTGATATTGGCTCGACAGGTAAAATCTTATTAAATCCTGAGAAAAATATACTTACGCTAATCATGTTAGATAGTGATCAGAAACCCTCTACAAAAGTAACAATAAACTCCCTAGAACCAAAAGAATCTTTAAATATATTAAATGAAGAAATTACTCGATCTGCAGCAGACAATAGTATTTCTAATAATGATATAGCATCTGATGCTAATATTAGAGTAAATTCTAATAAAAATTCTATTTATATGCAGTTCGTAGGTCAAAATGGAATGAGTAATGGAAACAAACGTAGATTTTCCTTTAGAACTGGTATCACTCAAGTACCTCTAAGAAGTCCAACAATGGCTACAATGAACTTTCTTCCTACAAAGTACTCCCATGGTGGCGGTTTAAGTATATATGATGTATATCCAAAAGGTGGCGGGGGTATCAATGTAGGTGTTTCATATAGTTTTGGGATAGTAAATGTAGGATATTCACTTGCTAGATCTATGTACAGTATTGGTGCAAATTCGGCAAATAGTAGAGTAACATTAGACATTACTAAAACAAGTGATGCTTATTGGACAGGTAGTAATTCATCAACTGGAGGTTTAGCAGGAGATTTTTATATCGAAATGCTAAGTGGTGGAACTAGTGGATGTAGAGGATTTAATGTGAATACATCCTTTGAAGTGGTTGATGGTGGAACCGGTCATACTTTTACACAGATAGGCCCATCTACAAATGGTTGTATTACACGTAATTAATAGAAGGTGATCTTATTAAAAAGAAATTTATTTTTGGGATCGTTATAATATTTATTTCTCTATTGAGTGTTTTTGCTTTTTCTTATAAAAACGATAAACCAGCTTATACTTTCGAAGTATTTCCAGAAATAAAAGTGGAGATCTACGAAGATACACAAAACACTTATTGGCCAAAATTAGTTGAAAATCGCTTTTTAGTAGATAAAGAAACTAGTTTTAGTGGTGTTATTCATGACACATCTGAAAAATATTTCGACTATTCAATATTGGAAATTAGCACTAACACAACTTTACTTGTAGGAATTGCAGATACTGAAAATGTGGAGAAAGTAATATTTAAATCGGATGAAAATGATGTTTATGTTGAAAAGGCTATAAATGGACAAATTTTTTTTATTTTCTTGCCTAACATAACTGGACACCCTGAGGTAATATTAAAAAATGATAAGTCAATTTCTTATCCGTATAGTAAATAGGAAAAGAAAATTCTTCTCAATAACGAATAAAACAGAATAAATTTTAAGAGGCTGGGACAAAATAAAATAAATTACCGCTAACAAAAGACGAATAATTTAAGTGGCGACTCTGAAAACCGCTATTGATTTCGGTTGTAAGACTCCGCTTTCCTGTGGTGACCCGTGAGCCTCCTCGACTTCGCCTGCGGGGTCTCACATTGTCCCCGTCTCCGGCATGACAAGGAAGGCAACTGCAGCGATACATCGCACGCAGAAAATGCTTGCATTTTTAAGGAGTCTTCGTCTTCCACTCCAATCAATAGCTAAAGTAACTTCAATACAAAACGAATATTATTACAAAGTAAAAAAAACGAACCAATTTGATATCCTTATTCAAATTGGTTCGTTTTTTTTCTTTCATTAAATACTTTTGTCCCAGCCTCTTTTTGTTTGATTATCCAATTCCCTATTACTAATGGCGGTTATTTAGTTTTGAGGCTTTTAAACATTTAAAACATTGATCTATTTTGCAAGTAATTTGCAAAGGGGGGATAATTTGTAGATATTTGCATCTAGTAGGAAGGAGAGTTCTTTTTTTGGTAATTATTCGAGGCAACTAAGAAATTTTATTTAATTAGCAAGGTTTTATTATATAGAACCTTGCTAATTAAACTATTTATCTAAGAAATTAATTTCCTACAACTCTAGAATACCCACTTATGTAAGCGGCTCCAGCTTCTCCGGACCATTCTCCCTTAGTATAATATTTCCCGCTTGATATCGAGTAACTATTATAAAAATCGGCATAGTCAGTCATGAGTTGTTTAGAAATTTCTCCATCAAATCCAAACTTTTCCTGCATTGCGTATGCATAAAAATTAATAGTTCCATTATTTTGAGCATCGTGGGTAAGTCTACTTGCTGCTGTTATAGTAGAACCTACAGGTTTAAGATTACCAGAATGTAACTGAACTGTTGAAGTTCCAGCTGCTTGAACTATATTAACCCCAAGAAAAGCTATAACTGCACATGATACGGCAAATTTTCCAATTTTTTTGGTTTTTGACATTAAAATCCACCCCCTTTAAATAGTATTATACAATATAAGAATAATTTGTAAATAAAAAAACTTTTTTTTCCTTTATTTCAAAATAGTTCATAATATACATTTACATGTAAAAAATCTTTTGGTAATATAACTTGAGTGAAAAAATGAGGTGGAAAATGTGATAATTACAAATACAATTGCTTTATATATCAAAATTTTTTTTAGAAGTATCTTCATCCCTATTGGGTATTTCCTCTTTATAGGTTTTATTTTTTATGGTTTTTATTATTATAAACATATTGATTACTCTCCTCCTTCAGCAATAACAACGTCTAGTTATGTAGTAATGATAGGAATTTTAATCTATTTATTTTTTGGAGTTTACTTAGTTAGGATAGATGACAAATATTATCTTACAGAAGTATTTCTGACGATACATAATGGCTATATAAAAAGGTTACTTTCAAAGCTTTTAATATCCTTCTTTTCAATAATAATTTTGTGTTTTTTTGTCCAATTCAGTTACATTTTAATATTCTATGATGAATATTTTACTGATTTTTACTACTTTTATGCAGTATTTAATTATATTGTAATATATTGGGGATTCTCATTTTTCATTTCATTTTTGATAGGGTTAATTTTTGCAACTTTAATAAAAGGAAAGATCCTTTATCCAGTAATCCTATTAATTTATACTTTCATAATCCCTTTAAATTATATCTTCTTAGAAGCTATATCAGAATTTTCCAATCTTCAAGTTGATAAATTATTAAATTTAGGAGAGCCAAACCCTTACATGCTTTATAACGCATTATATGGCTTTCCAATTGAAGCATTTCAATTTCACAAAAAAGTTGTATTCGTACTTATTGTTCTTTTCATACTATATTTATTATCTTTATACATAACCAAAAAATTAACCCGAAATAACGTAATAACATTGTCAGCATCTGTTATTTTAATAGTTGGATATGCCATATATTCTTTCTCAGGAAATCAACAAATTTTAAATTCAGATAGCACTTATTTGTTTGAATATTACAATAATAAAGAATCTAGAAGTAAAGAAAATTACGAAAATATAAAGTTTGATAATTATAATATTTTGTTAAAACCTGGAGAAAGCTTGAACGTAGAAGTTACATTAGATGTAACTAACATAAGCAACCAGCCAATAGCACAAATTAACTTAACCCTTTATCACGAGTTAAAAATTGATGAGATTCATATGGAAAATAGTTTGCTTTTTAAACAAACAGGGGATAATACAATCGTTTATCTAGAGAAAGATATTCAACCAAACGAAACCAATACCATAACATTTAAGTATAAAGGTCTTTATTCCAGTAACTTTTTTGGAAATGAACAAACTGTTTACCTTCCCAATCATTTACCATGGTTACCTAGTTCTTTAAATGAAGATGCTTTTAATGTTGCTACCAGTCAGAAAATTATTCATAGAGTCCCACACTATTATGAAAAATCCACTAATTATAAGTTGGACATTAAAGGCAGTAAAAAGTACTATACAAATTTAAATCATAAAGGGGATTATTGGGAAGGTGAAACCCGTTATGGTTTAACTGTAGTTTCAGGTATGTTAAAAGATCTTGATTATAATGGGACTAAAATTATATATCCTGTTACTTGGGAAATGGCCATCGGTCATTATTCAATATTACAAAATCATTTAAAGGGTATAATTGGTTTAATAGAAGAGAGTTTGGAGATTGATAAAATAACATATCCAAATCAAATTTATTTTATCCCTAATTTAAATAATTCTGATAGGCTAATAGGGGAGGGCGTATGGTACACTGAAGAAAGTTTAATATTGGGAATTAAAGGGTATCTCGAACCAGATCATGATTATTTTCAACAAAACAAAAGTTTATTAACTTATGAAATCGTACCAGCATTATTAACAAAAAATTTACCCTATAATGATGAGAATTTTGAATTTAATTTATTGTTTAGTGTTGTATTATCTCAAGCAATCAATGCAAACCTAGGGGTTAAAGATGACTGGAATACTTTAAGCTACGAAACACTGGACTATTTAATAGAAAGAGATGGCTATAAATTAGATGTTATCAATGAGGTAAAGAAATTATTGAAAACAAAGGAATTTAGAAATATACAAAGTGATTTATATAAGGAATGGTATTTACTAATAAAAGAAGAGAATAATTGGGAACAGTTATTGAATCTTTTAAGAGATACAAATGAAATTAGTGAAAGTAAGGAGTAGAAAATGGATACTATTAAGATAGAAAATGTGAGTAAAAAATTCGGGAGAAAACAAGCATTAAATAATATTAATTTAGATATAAATGGTGCATATGGTTTACTGGGACCTAACGGTGCAGGGAAAACTACCCTGATAAGAATACTTGCTACTTTAATAAAGCCTACAACAGGAAGAATTTATACTTCTTCTGTATGTTGGAAATCCCCTTCTCAAGTGCGAGATAATTTAGGGTATCTACCCCAATATTTTTCAATGTATAAAAATGTAACTGTTAGTGATGCTTTATACCATTTCGCAAACTTAAAAAACATAAAAAAAGATAAGCAGAATACCTCTATTAGTCAAATATTAAACGAAGTAAATCTATATATAGATAGAAACCAGAAGATTAAGAATCTGTCAGGGGGCATGATAAGGAGGTTAGGAATTGCTCAGGCATTGTTAGGGAATCCAAGCATTCTTATTGTAGATGAACCTACTACAGGTTTAGATATAGAAGAAAGAACTAGGTTTAGGGAGTTATTAAGAAATATTGGTGAAAATAGAACAATAGTTATTTCATCACATATAGTAGAAGATATTGAAGAGGTTTGTGATAGTATCTGCATAATAAAACATGGAGAGATATTATTGTCTGGAGAAATTTCAAAAATTAAAAGCTCCTTTCTTGGTAAAATTTACGAAAAAATTGAAACTAAAGAACATTTCCAAGAATCTCTAAGACTTGATGAAGACGTTATATCTGTTAAGTCACAAAAAAGCGGTATAAATGTTGTGAGGTATTTTTCAGAAAGTAAGAACAAAGAGGGATCAATAGTTGAACCCAGTATTGAAGATATTTATATATATACAACTAAAAGGAGAAAAAATTGAAAAAAATCGATATTTTCTTTGATATAAAATCTATGGGATTGTCATTTTTCTTCCCTTTTATCGTTATACTCTATATACATTTACTCTTATTTTTTAGAGAAGATGTTGAATCATTTATTGAAATTCTATCTATTTTGGAGTTTATTATTTGTCCACTTATAGCATGGTGGACAATCTATTTATATTTTGACTATTACGAAGGTTCCGCTCGAGAAATTTTGTTTTCATACCCAGTTTCCAAGGCTCACCATGGTATCTTGAGGGTCTGGACCTTTTTATTATTGTATTCCTCTTTAATCATATTGTTATTTATACACATTAACTTTCAATTCGAAACTTTTATGGTTAGTACATCTCTCGTACAATATTTGCCCCAAATTTTAATGTATTCTAGTATAAGTTTTTTATTAGTAATTATTTTTAAAAGTATAATTCCTCCAATTATTATTATTGTTGGATATGTAATTTCCAAATACTTTACTTATGGTTCTCCAGCATTACCGTTATATAATATAATGTATTTTAATAAAGAGGTATTGCAACTTGAAGATATCGTAGGAAAATCGTTGTTAAATGTTTTGCTTAGTTGTATTTTCTACTTTGTAGGGCATCTAATATTTTCTAATAATAGATATATGCTTAAGTAAGTGCTCGAACCCCTGACCGTAGAGTTAATTATAATCGTCCACGGATTTTGTCTTAAGGATAATAAGCTACTATTAGTGAATTCAAACCAGAGAGGAATGGGATTTCCCTGGAGGTCATATTGAAATTGAAGAAACGCCTGAAGAATGTTTAAAGCATGGAGCATATGAGGTTACGTTATATGAAGCTGCTATTTGTTAGGTCATTTTGTAGTTGATCACAATGAAAACCCGAATTGGAATGAAAGCAGTCCTTATCCTAAAGTCGGCTACCAAGTTTTTTATCGTATGGACATAGACCAGTTTTATGACTTTAAAGCCAACTATGAATCCGGAGAAAGAATTTTAATACATCCAAGCGAAGTATTAGAGTTTTATCATAATTGGAACGATCTATATCAAGAAATAAAATATTATGCTTTGGCTAATATTTTATCTTCAAGAAAAGGGAGCAATTCTGAAGTAAAGAATTGCACTCTATCTTTATATAAACGGTCAGATTGATGAAAACACACTCTTAGGAAATTGGATATCCTAAAAACTTTTTATATAGTTTAGAATAGGGATTAAATTCGTATACAGTTGAAAATTATGGGAGGGGTATAATCATGTTTGAAAAATTAAATTTAGATGACCTGATTTATAGTGAACGAGATGATTTTACCCCTTTAGTGGTAATGATGTGCGGTGTAGCAGGTTCAGGGAAAACTACATTTGCACAACAATTAGAAAAAGAAGGTTTTGTACGTCTTTCAATTGATGAAGAAATTTGGGCTAATAATGGTCGCTATGGAATTGATTTCCCGGTTGAAAAGTATGAGAAATACAAGGAAGATGCAGAAAGAAAATTACGTAATCAACTAATAAAGTTAATTCAGGATAAACAACAGGTGGTGGTTGACTTCAGTTTTTGGCAACGTTCAAGAAGGAATCAATATAAACAACTTATTGAAGAGGCTGGAGGTAAATGGAGTCTTATTTATTTGAAAGTTCATCCTAATGATTTGCGAAAACGACTCAAGGTACGGAGCCAACGTTTTGATGCCAATGCTGCCTTCACTATTACAGAAGAAATTTTAACTTCATACCTTAATGGTTTTGAAGCACCAACAGGTGAAGGAGAAATTATAATTGAACATTAGAGAAGATTCCTTTTTAATAAAACAGGGACATATTTAAATAGGGAAAAACCTTTATTCATCTTCAAGAAAAGGGCGCATTTGTTGAAAAAAATATAAGGTCATATAATATAGTTAGTGACTATATTATATGACCTTTATTTATTAACAAAGTAAAAATGAATGCAAGGAGGAGTGAAAATGGCAGAGCATCGTTTTCATTTAAAGGCGAATTGGCCTGGGCTACGAAATGATGTAGGGATTATCGAAGCCGATCATTTAGTGACAAAAATCTCTATACCAAAAGAAATGAATGGTCCCGGCATTGGTACAAATCCTGACGAAATGCTCCTTGGGGCAGCAGCAACATGTTATATTATTACACTAGCCGCGATGATGGAACGTAGTCAGATAGAGAAAGATGGATTAACGATGGAATCAGAAGCATTTGTTGATGTGACAGATGGTGTATTTACATATAAAAAAATTATCCATCGACCAGAAATAGTATTGAAACAAAATGCTTCCGATCGTGACAAAAAGGCGGCACAAAAGATTGCGGAAAAAGCTGAAAAATCTTGTATGATTAGCCGTGCAATTCAAGGCAATGTGGATATTCAATTAGAAGTAACTATTAAAACTGCCTAATTGAACATTCAAATGAACTTGTGGAAAGCCCTAACTTCATTGTGATTTTATTAAGGTTATCAGTTAATGAGAGCTACAAACAAGTTGAGTAGATCATCTCTGTTAAAATACAAATATAGTTAATTTGCTCTTGTTACGGATTGGAAGAATTATTAGTCAGGGGGTTTTATCTTGGGACTATTCCTAGCATTATTAGGTGTTTTGGCTTCCGCGGGAGTTATATTTTATATGGGGAAGTCGGGGTTCAAATGGGGGGAGAACATCGACGAAAGAGATAATGATGGCAAATAACAGTGGGGATGGATATCGGGTCATATCAAACCGGCCGATAGTCGCGATGGAGGATTGTGAAAGAAGAATAAGGCTTAAGGAGCGGGAATTTTGTTAACAAACCTGTACTTTGTAAGGCACGCTCATTCTATATATACACCAGAAGAACTTAGAAGGCCCTTGTCAAAAGAGGGTTTATCTGATGTGGAGAAAATTGATCGGCTGCTTAGCCAGGAAAGAATAGATTATGTCATTTCAAGTCCGTATTTACGAGCAGTTCAAACAGTGGAAGGTGTAGCAGGGCGTATTGGGAAAGAAGTCATTCTTGAGGATGGTTTCAGGGAGAGGCAATTGTCATCAAGCCCTGTTGAAGACTTTCAGCTGGCTATCACAAAGGTCTGGCAAGAGCCTTCATTCAGCTGGGAAGGCGGGGAATCAAATATAGCTGCCCAGAAACGGGGCGTTGAGTCCACTTTAAAGGTTATAGAAAAGTATGAAGGTAAAAACATTGTCATAGGAACACACGGTAATATAATGGTTCTCATTATGAATCATTTTGATGATAACTATGGCTTTGATTTTTGGAAAGAACTCAGCATGCCTGATATCTACAAACTTACTTTTGAAAAGGCAGACTTGATAGAAGTGAAGAGAATGTGGAGCAAGGGATGAATATACTAAACAATCAGGAGCATTTCCGCTCAATATGGAAATCAGGGTGGCGGGAAAACCGGGTAAAAAGTTAGGGGAAGTTCAACGGATGGAAGATAAAGGATTCTACGTGTATCACCTGGTAACAAGGAAAAAAATGCGTGTCGGTCAGGTGATAAACTTTGACAAGGATCAGAAAAACACATTATACAGCTTCTTCTTCGAGAGGGAGCATGTGAATTCAAATGGCGAAGATTTCTTTCAAATATTTTTCAGCAATTACACACAAGATGGAGTGAACTTGAATCCGGAAGATGCAGAGGTGTCGATGAAATATATTTCTCAGACCATACGGGCCATCAGAGAAGTAATAGTGGAAATGGTAAGGCAGCAATATCACCCCGAACTTCCTTCAAGACTGTCCTGCCTATACGCTTCAAAAAGCTATGAAGAGGCGCTGAAATGGAAAGAGCTCTTTGATTCCTACAATCGCAACGTCTTGCAGATAGTAAAGCTGCGAGTGGAGGGGAACTCCTTTGAGGGGGATGGCGGCCTATTGCCAAAGGAAGATGGCATTCCATTCTCTCAGAAAATTGAACAAGCAAAGCAATATTGGCAGGGTAACATACATAACGAACTTCCGGAGCTATTGATTGACGGGAAAATTGAGGTTGTGGAAATAATAGATGATTTTAGAGTATAGGAAGCAGGGGACAGTCTGCTTCCTATAAAGCGTCATCGAAAAATAAGCGTAGAATTTCCCCTTATTGAGGAAATAGCCATGAAGTTTGTTTGAATAGACGGAGAAATTCCGACTACTGCCTCGAAAAACGCGAAAACAGGTAATTTTGCCTTGCTTAAGCGGAAAACCTCCGCTTAAATCCGCCGGGCTGAGCAAGATACTGACCGCTAAGCGGAAAATATACGCTTAACCTCCACCGAACCAAGCTCAATCAGGACCACTAACCGAAATAGCTCCGCAAAACCGAACCGTCCCCCGCTTCCACTAACCCGCTACCTCCCGCAGGACAAGGAAGGCTTCGGCAGCGACTCATCGCACGAAGAAAAAGCTCGCATTTTTGAGGAGTCTTCGCCTATTGCTACAATCAACAACTAGTGAGCTGAAAAATCAACACAATTCTTTAACATAGCCTTGTAAAAAGTGCCAGATCAGTTGCGGAAATGATAGAATTGAATGGAGATCGGGAACGGTGCAGCTGCTTCGGAAGCAGAGAAGCATCCCCATATTCAAGGGAGGAAAAGGGATGAGCAGTCATGCAGAAATACCAAAGAATAAGGAGACCAGTATTGCCCCTTGGCTTTCGGTAAGGAATGCGGCGGAAGCAATACATTTTTATAAGAATGCGTTCGGTGTGAAAAAGTTGTATAGTTTACAGATGGATGATGGAAGGCCGATCATCGCTCAATTATCCATAGACGGAGCGGATTTCTGGATTCAAGAGGATCCGGAGACAAGCCCTGATTCAGATGGTCAAGGATCTGTACGAATGATTGTGACAGTCAACGATCCGGATTCCATGTTTATACAGGCCATCGAGGCTGGCGCAATCGAAGTCGTACCAATTAATGAAGACCATGGCTGGCGGATTGGGCGTTTGGTTGATCCTCTTGGCCATCATTGGGAGATTGGGAAGAGAGTAAACAGCTGATGAAGCAGTGGGGACGGTTCTCACTGCTTTCCCATCCATTATTGTAGAATGATCCAATTAATAAAGAATTGGGACAGCTTCCTGATCCCGTTTGTACGGGTCGATGGATCTGTCCCACAGTTCAACTTATTTCTTACCCCGATCGGTGGTTTTATGAATATCCCCTTTGCCATTGTAGGTGATCCATACACCAACCGGCTCCCCATTTTCAAAATACCCGGAACGTTTAATGGTCCCATCAATACGATACCATTCCCAATAGCCGTCGGGCTGATCTCCTATCATTTTCCCCTTGGACCAGATTGTTTTCCCATTGGCATGGTACTTAATCGTGTAACCATCAATCACTTCCAGTTCTTTTTCCTTCACTCCATTTGGGCGGGCCAAATCACATTTTTTATTTTCCATGCTAGTCCAGACCTGTGACATACTATCACTCCTCTTACTTCAAATTTACCAATATATAACCATCATACCATATGTAAAATAGTCACTATATACCGATATAAGAAGTGAACTGCTACTATAAAAAAGTTTGGAGATGATATGTATGAATATAACATCAATGAATCCTTACAAGTCAGTGACATATACAAAGAATGTGAATGTGAATACAAACAATAAAGAAATTGCATTTTCTATTAGTTCAGCAACGGATGATGTGCAAAAAGTAAAGGCTAATTCTCCTATTTGGGAAGAGATTTCAAAAAAATACGATGTCAGGAATGCTACCTTTAATGATATCACCGATATATCAAAAGCATTATATGATGCAGGTGAAATTTCCCTCAAGGAAGTTGCTTTTCTATCGTTTGATAATGAAAGAGCCTCAAGGAATTTAGTACGCAATGCCACACAGCAAGGGATTCAAATTTCACCTGATTTCAGCATGTATGAGACAAAGACAAATGAAAATGGGCAAAGAGATTGGATTGCAGAGTTTGAAGCAAGAGCATCGAAAGATTTGAAGTATGGTAATTTAATAGGCAATCAAAACAAAATAAAAGCTTTATCTATATTACAGAGACTAGATGCTCTAGTAAATTAGCATGCAAGTGAGGATATAGAATGAGATATACAAATAGTACTGATGAGATTACGGCAGATATGCTGAAGGGTTTTTTTGTGGGATGGCCGAAGCCCCCAAATACTGAAACTCACTTAAAGCTTTTGAAGAACAGCAGTAAAGTGGTGCTGGCCCTAGATGATGATGCAGATCAAGTCATTGGCTTTATAACGGCGATTAGCGATGGCGTTTTGTCTGCATATATTCCGTTCCTTGAAGTATTGCCGGAGTATAAAAATCAAGGCATCGGCCAGGAGCTGGTAAAGCGGATGCTAAAGGAGCTCGATCATATCTACATGATTGATCTATGTTGCGATGATGACGTAGTACCTTTTTATGATAAGTTCGGCATGATCAAATCAAACGGAATGCTTGTGAGGAATTATCAATGGCAGTCGGGTAAATTGAACGAATAGCTATTTGAATATGTTCGGAGCAGTGGGGAAGCAGAGAGCCGTCCCTTGCTTCCATGAATAATCCCTTCTCAAATAATGAGATGGGATTATTTTTTTATCTTGAAATGATTAATTGAAATACAGAATTGAATCGAAAGTCCTAGAGAATAGAAGCGATAAATCAGGATTATTGGAATATAATGATAGTTGATAGGAATCTACTTATCTGTAAAATAAAATAATCGAGATTTTTAGAATGAACAACATGAAATTACAATAGGGGAGTCCTAAATGAAAAAGAAAATGAACTATTTAGTGTTACTTTTAACGGCCATGTTGATGTTTGGTTGCACCAACGTAGAAGATGCATCCAATACAGATGGAGCAAAAGAAGTAGTAACCACAGTCAATACAAATAATAATAGTGAAAAAGAAGAAGCCGTCACGCCGGTTGTTGAGGAACCGGAAGTAGAGGATACACCAACTCAACCAAGTAATGATTTGTTCTCAGGATTCAAACTGATTGAAGTTGATGGTGGTGATTTGTCTGGGTATCGTGAAGCTAACGTCGTCGTTGACATTGGTTATGGGGAACGTGAATATTGGGCATTCACTAATGAATACGGGCAACTGGTACGTGTCATTGCTGACGAAATCATTCTACAAGATGACATTAACGAATCTGTATTATCGTCTGGCAGATACTATTCTGATGAGGCAAAGGTTCCTGGTGTCGAAAGTGACGTTTTAGATGAAGGACATATCATTGCTGATTCTCTCGGAGGGGTATCGAATGCTTATAATATTACCCCGCAAGATAGTGCGCTCAACCGACATGGTGATCAAGCTTATATGGAAGAAGTGATCCGCAAAGCAGGTGGGGCCACTAATTTTGAAGCAATTATCACATATCCGAATACGGAAACGCAGATTCCTTCAAGTTATCAGTATACCTACACATTAATGGGTAACAGGATCATTGATAGATTTGACAATGTGAACCCTGATGAAGTTAACGCATCACTCGGTACAACTGGCAGTGAGCCATCCAATTCAACCGGTTCGGATACAGACGGTGATGTTTCAAGTGTTGATACAAACGGTAATGGACAGGTGACGATTAAAGAAGCAAAAGAAGCAGGTTTCAGTATGCCAATTACGAGTGATCATTGGCTCTATAAATATATGGACGATCGAGATGGTGATGGTCTAGTAGGTGAGTAAGCCCCTGGAACTTTGAGGCAAAATAAATAAAATGAATAAGATTTTTCTCGTTGGACGATTGATAACCATTTGCGAATATAAAAAGATTCAAATTGAAAAGCCGCCTCCCATCTGGGAAAGCGGCTTTCCTCACTTCTTTAAACTACTATAAACCACCAACCGATCCGAATACTCCCGCACACTCCGATCAAACGTCCCAGTACACGTAATCAAATTCAAATTACTCTGAAACGAATAATCAAATATCGCATCAACCGGCGCTTCACCTTTTCCATAGGTTTCAATCCGATCCACTACATAAGTAAGCGATTCTTCTTCATTGTTGAACATTTGAATTTCATCACGAGACTTCAGGTTCTTAAGCACAAATAAGATAGCATGACAGTTTCTACTGTCGACGTTGCCACGATCTTCTGGCAAGTGGCCTTGGTTCTCACAGCCGACGGTTTCGAAGGATTCTGGGACGTCCAATTGGCCATTTTCCTGAAGGCTAATTCTTTCCAGTTTTTTATTTCTTAATGGTGTAGAGGTCTGTTTTAGTACAATATACTTTTATTCATTTTATATTTTGTAACGATAGTAAATCTCCGAGAATTTCGCGAGAAAATATATTCTTCTAGGAATAAGTATTGAAAAAAATTCCAATAAAACATACCATTGTATCTAGATCGCCGCGATGATAAGAGTAAAAAAGGAGGAGTTATTTTAAAATTAATACAGTTTATTGATACTAATTTACTTTTAAAGGATGTTAGAAATATTTGTTTTAATAATAGTTAAGGTGAATAGTTCTAAGGATCTATTGAATCGAAAGGGAATATGACAAATACTGTGAATTAGGAGATGTTTTATGAAGAAACTTTCAGTTAAACTATTTTTAATGTTTGTATTATTGGTAAGTATTGCTACACCGGGATTTGCTGAAGATAATAAATCAATTAATGAAGAATTAAGAGAAACTGAGATTAATAAACTATATGATGAAAGGGCAAAATTACTTTTAAACGAGGAACTAAGTGAAAAAGAATTAGATAAAGCTCTTGGGAAAATTGACAAAAAATTAGAAAAAATAGGTGTTGATTTTCTTACTTATGAAGAGGTTGAGGAACAATTTGATATAGAGAAACTTGCAGGTGATTCTGAATTTTCTACGATGATTGCTGTACCAGTACAATCTAATGTTAGTTGGTCTACGTATCGCTCAACAGTCTATCACTCTACTGGAACATATAACGTTCAGAGATTGGTTGCACAACCTAATTCAAAAAGTTCAAATTTGAAGTCAAGTGGGTTTAGATATATTAGCTCAACATATAATTGGAAAGCTGGTAGTATGAATGCTTTAAAAACAGTAGCATCCAGTGTTGCTGGTGAAATACCAGGAGCAAGTTTGGCATTAACAGTTTACGATACAGTTTCAGGCTTTGCATCTGGTATTAGTAGAGAAACTACTGTTACTGATGCTGAAATTTCGTACACATGGTCTCAAGCTACAACTGCAGTGTTTAGTTATGTTAGGAGAGACTCTCAGTCAGATTCTTACCAAGAATTAACATATATTTCCACTAAGGTGGCTGCCTCTATTGGGTACCAATATCCAACTTTAGTTTATTCGGGAGGATCTGTAAGTCCAAATGTAGTTCAAGGTAAACGAAATCTAAACTTAGTTCCTCCAGGATATGATAGTGGTCATAATGCAGTTAACGCATATGTAAACGTATATGCACCTAGGAGATCAACAATTGATAGAATTACACTAACTGGATTGGAAACAAAAGCTATTTCTAATATTTATCCTGTTAGTCCAATGTTCCCTGCGCAAATAAATTAAAATAATTTATATTCTGGAGGAAGTCATATGAATATCTTTAAAGGTGCACCTATTGTCTTTGCAGGAGTCTTACTCCTCTTACTATCATTTGTTTTTTTGGTATTTTATGACTTTCCAAAGAAAATTGATTTGGATTATCCAGCATATGAGTATAATTCAAATCAACCAGAATACGGAGAAGAAACCAGAATTAAGTTACAGGGTGTTCTAAAAAGACCAATTTTTAGTGACGAGGTATTTAGCGGGAAAATAATAATTGATAAGTACCAAGAAACAGCAGAGTATGAACTCATTGACGTAGGTTTCCATAGCGAAAATGGGATGGGTTCATTATCTTATACTAATACTAGTAACGGTGAGTTAGAATTAAATTTATTTGGGGTCATTTGGAAGTCGGATGATTTTGATATGGTAAATATTATGTTAAATAACCCAAATTCTCAATCAAGTGAAGAGATACACCTTCGTATCTCTGCTCCAGCAAATAATTACAATGAAGCCGAGAGAATTGAAGGTAATTTAATTGACTAGCTGTAAAAAATGACTTTAATAGTTATTTTAGAAGTCAAAATACAGACTACCTTTTGAAGTTAAAGTCAAAAGGTAGTCTGTATTTATTTGGTATAGTGGTATTCAATTTATATTTTCTTAATCTTTTCTCAATCCACTATAAACCACCAACCGATCTGAATACTCCCGCACACTCCGATCAAACGTCCCAGTACAAGTGATCAAATTCAAATTACTCTGAAACGAATAATCAAATATCGCATCAACCGGTGCTTCGCCTTCCCCATAGGTCTCAATCCGATCCACTACATAAGTAAGCGATTCTCCTTCTTTATCGATCACTTGAATTTCATCCCCAGGCTCAAGATTCTTTAGTTCAAAGAAAACAGCCGGGCCGTTTCTACTATCAACATGTCCGGAGATGACGGTGTTGCCGCGCTCTCCTGGCATGGGACCTTGGTTGTACCAGCCGACGGTTTCGAAGGATTCGGGTACGCCCATTTGGCCGTTCTCGATGACGCCGACTTGTTCGACGATTGCGTCGACTCCGATGGCTGGGATGACGATCCGGTGTGGTTCGATAGTGGTGCGTTCATCTTTGACTACTTTTCCGTTCTCATTGGTGGAGGGGGTGCGTGTGGGGATGGCTGTTTTTTCTTTTTCCGGTGCTGCCGCTTCTGTGGTGGCAGTTTCGGTTTTCTGGGTTTCTTTTTGACTCGCGTTGTTCGCAGTATCGTTTGCGGATGAGCATCCGGCAAGTTGTAGAAGCAAGGTGGATGCGATGATAAGGTGCTTCATGGTTAGCGACTCCTTTTTGGATAATAGAAAGAGAGGGAGGACCCTCTCTCGTCTATCACTCTATTATTATTGGTTACCGGCTTTTCTTCTAGCAATCACTGTCATGGCTACCAGAGCAGAGATGACTCCTGCAATGCTCCACATGATAGCGGGGTTCATGCCGGTTGTTGCTGTTCCACCCATACCGGCATTCGGCATGTCAGATGGCTTTTCTTCAGCGAATTTCTCAGGATGTTGGTCTACAATCGCACCTGCCATCATTTCGCCTACACCGAACATGTGCGCATACGCTTCACGGATGGTGTTGTAGGCAGTTTCATAATCGCCTTCGTTATAGCTGTTGAATGCATTCAGTAACTCATCGATATGCATCTGCAATCCAGCTTCAAGGTCTTCTGCTTTCAGTCTTCCTTCTGTTGCTGTTTCAAGGAATGCTGCTTGCTCCACTTTGTACGCTTCAAGCTCGGCCAATGCCATTTCTTTACCTTCTTCGTTCTCTTCAGCTGTTGCTACTACATAGTCTACGAAGTAACCGATATGGCTGCTCCAGATCTCTTCGAATTGTGCTCCGCCTTCTTCACCATAGACAGATGCTACTGCTGCAGAAAGGTCTGTCGTGTTTCCGCCTAATGCTGTTGCGGATGCATCAAAGTCGCCAGCTCCGTCAATTCCTTTTTGCATCGCAAGGATTGCCAGTGCAGCATGCTCGGAGAATAGGTGATTCAAGTCAGCGCGTAAGTCTGCTGCCGGGGTATCAACACTTGTGTTCTCGAACTTTTCCGGGAACTGATCCGTGATTGCCCAGGAAAGACCTTTACCAGGCGCATACATATGCACGATGGAATGTCTTAGGTTCTCATATGTTTTATCAAAATCGCCAGCTACGTAATTATCAAATGCCCATACAAGCTGCTCCACGTGCATTTTCAATCCTGCTTCAAGCTCTGCAGCCTTTAAGCGACTTTCAGTTGCCGTGTCAAGGAATGCTGCCTGTTCCACTGTATATTCATCGAGTTCGGCTAATGCCGCCTGTCTTCCTTCTTCATTGTCTTCAGCAGTTGCTGTTACATAGTCGACGAAGTAGCCGATATGGCTGCTCCAGATCTCCTTGAATGCAGCTCCGCCTTCCTCACCGTATACGGAAGCTACCGCTCCTGATAGGTCATCCGTGTTGGCATTCAATGCACCTGCTGCCTGTTCAAAATCCTCTGCTCCATCAATCCCTTTTTGCATTGCGACAACTGCCAGGAATGCATGTTCAGAAAGTAATGCATCCAGGGAAGCGCGAAGGTCAGATGCTGGTGTTGATACGGAAGTCATATGGTCACCATGCGATCCATGTTCCTCTGCATTCGCTACTCCATACGCTGGCAGTAATAACCCAACACTTAACGGTACGGCAATCAATGCTTTTTTCCAGTTCACATTTTTCTTCATCTACAAACACTCCTTTATGATTTGGTTTCAACTACCTAACGCACCGGATCAAAATCTGGATCACTTTTTTTGAAAAAAGTTTTAACATATTTTTTAATCCAATTTTCAAAGTAAATGAAAAGAGTAATAGGTAATTTATGCTAAAATACAAATATAGGGAAATTGCTCTTGTTTGGAAGATTAATAATATTAGTGGAGAGGTGAAGCAGTTGAATGGGGAGTTTAACAGCAAACACTTTAGTCTTGAAAAAGTTAGTGATGGTGTATATGCGGCTTTAGCAAAAGCTGGTGGTGGAGCTTTAGCGAATGCTGGATTTGTGGATTTAGGAGACCAAGTTATCGTTTTTGATACATTTAATACGCAACAAGCATCGCAAGATCTGAGGAATGCTGCTGATATGATAACAAATAAGAATATTACATTTGTTATTAATAGTCATTGGCATGGTGATCATATTCGAGGTAACCAAACTTTTAAAGATATTAACATCATTTCTAGTGAAACAACTTTATCAATGATAAAAGAGTTCCATCCCTTAAGAATTAGGAAGCAGAAAGATGACATACAAGGACTAACAAATTATATAGAATCTCTAAAAAATCAGTTAGATAAGTCCAGTGATTTAGAGTTGCAAAATCAAATTAGTTTTTTATGTGAACTAAAACTTTCTTTGTCAAACCTGGAATTAGTATTACCAAGCCAAACATTTATTGATGAACTGAGCATACAGGGAACAAAACGAAATGCAAAGATTTTCACTCTTGGTGGAGGGCATTCATACTGTGATGCAATGCTTTATATTTCTGATAGTAAAGCAATATTTATGGGAGACTTATTATTTGTTAATTGTCATCTAACATTTTTCGAAGAAACAAATCCTGAAAAATGGCTTGAAATCTTACAAAAAGTTAAAAACTTAGAAATAGAAGCTGTAATTCCAGGACACGGTTCTATTGGTACAAAAGAAGACATTACAAAAAATATAAACTATATAAGGTCTTTGATGTCCTTGGTTTTGGGAAAAAATGAAAACAACAAAACTGAAATTCCTGATTTATATAAAGATTGGACTTCTCCAGAGATTTATCACCAGAATATAAAAAGACTAGAAGAATCATTAACTACATAAAAGATTATCCACATTATTTTCTAAATGACAGTAACAATAACTATCTTGTTATTCGATTAAAGGAAGCGGTAGCTACATAAGGTAGTCGCTTCTTCATACTCAGGTTTAATAGAACAACCCAGAATGAATTAGATAAAATGAGAAAGGTGAATGCCTATGATACTTTGGTTTCGACACTTACCACAGAAAAGTATGGATTTGTCAGAATGGACTCCTTTCATACAAAATTATTGGTATCGAAAACATTATATGAAGTTTGTATACCTTCTTCAGATAATCATTTTATCGATACCATATTTCTTTAATTTAGGATTCACTGATATAAAAATATTTTTACTCATCATAATAGGTTTTCTTGTTTTCATCATTCACGAATGTCTACACCTTTTGGTCATAAACAAAAAAGGTGATATTAGCGTAACGTTTACCGGTATATTTTTTTGGATAAATACAAATGCAATCCTCTCTAAGGTTAGATTCTGGGTCTTTATGAGTTTGCCTTTTTTTGTATTATCGGTTGTGCCTGTCATTCTATCGTTCTATGTTTTAGGAAATATAAAATTAATCTTAATATATATAGGGTGGTTCAACACGTTGATTTCTTCCTCAGATATCATTAATTCATTTCTTATTTCAATTAAACCTAAGAACACAGTTTTTTGCAGAGGCTATTACCAAAAAAACAATAATGATAGGCAAATTAAATTTGTTTGAACTATAGTTAGAGCACAACGATAAACCTTAAACTAAAGCTAGCTTATCTGGAAAATTAAGTATCCTTTTTTATGAAATTTTTAATTGAGCTGATAAGAAATTTTTGAACCAATTGGTATTAAAAAATAGGGAAGAATAACGGATTAAGACGGTAAATCAATGTAAAGGGTGTTTATTATGAGCGAGCAAAGGTTTTTTCCTGAATTAGAGACTAACAGATTAAAATTAAGAAATGTAAACGATGCTGATACCGATTTTATCTTTAACCTTTTCAGTAATGATAAGATATGTGAATTTCTATATGATGAAGAGATATTTACGAAGAAAGAGGATGCAATAGAATTTGTAGAGTGGTATAAAGGTCCAGAAGGAAAAGGATATAATAGATGGATTATAGAGGGGAAAAACAGCAAAGAACAGATGGGTACCTGTGGTTTTCATTTATGGGACAGAACCAATAATATAGCAGAAATAGGGTATGATTTGTGGTATGAATTTTGGGGATGCGGATATATGAAAGAGGCATTGATTGTAGCAATAGAGAGTGGCTTTAGTAATATGAAACTAAATAGGATAAATGCATATGTAGCTTTGGAAAATAAAAAGTCTTCAAATACATTAGAAAGTTTAGGTTTCGTAAATGAAGGGATTTATCGAGACAAACATTTGTTTAAGGGCAAATACTATGATCATTATTTGTATTCCCTACTAAAGAGAGATTGGAACAAGCAATAGTTCTTCATTAAAGAGGAGCAGTGGGGACGGTTCTCGTGCTTTCTTTGAAGTTCGAAGGAAGCAGAGAACCGTCCCCTGCTTTCTCGTTCAAGTGTCTTGTTCTTAAAAAACGGGAGATGAAAGAAGTGCATCCACTGAACTATACATAAATAGTGGCTGTTTTTTAAAGGGCAGCATTAACGGAATATGTATGAATGAGTGCAAGAAAAGAAAACTAAGCAGGTGAAGTTATTTGAATAAAGTGATTGATAAACTTAAAGAAATAGATATCGGAGAAGTAGGAATAAATATATATTCCAGCAAAGAACAGAGAAATAATACTTCATTAAAGAGTGAACTAACAGTCCCTCTTGCATCAGCTGCAAAGGTAGCTATAGCATTTTGTGTAGCTAAATGGGTAGACGAGAATTTATTCAATTGGGATGACTTAGTTGAAGAAGTGTCATTTAATACAGAAGAAGATAGCAAAGAACTATATCCTCATCTACAGAAAAGAAAATCGCTTCCTTTAAGGGAGGCGGTTGAAGTAATGATTGCTTGTCATGATAGCAAAGTTGCTAAATGTATTGTGAATTTTTGTGGTGGATGGGAAAAGTTAAACAAGTCCATCCAGACTTATTATCCGTCAATAAGTATTACTGAAAACCCAAGAGATATTGAAAACAAGGCTCAGCTAAACCATATGCTTGAATTAATGATACATATATTTCAAGGGTACAAAACACTACCTATCCTTTGGACACCAATTATTAATGGTCTGGTTAGACAAAGGGGAGATATAAACAAAATTCCCTCACACCATCTAAACCATATGACAGGTGGCTTAGACAATGTTGTGATTGATATTGGAATAATCGGTGACTTCAATGATAATCCTTATATCTTTGCATTAGGGGCTATTAATTTACCTAATAGATTTAACAGTCAGGTTGCTGATAACAAGATTATAGAAGCTATGAATTTGCTTTATGCTGAATATTTAAAGCAGTAAGCAGCTTATTCAATTGTAGTGTTGCTCCTTACTAAAGAATTGAACAGTATATTTTAAAAACTAGAGGTGGAGATTCTGTTGCAAATAGAACTAAAAAATGAACACTTGCTTGAGGTTAGAAAATATAGATCCTCTAGGTCTTAATTTAAAGTTTGAGAGAGGAGAATTTTATGAATCCTATTTTAATAGATGTTCCGTTACAAATAGAAACAGACAGATTAATTCTTCGAGCACCACAAGAAGCTGGTGAAGGGAATGTAGTACACCAAGCTATTAAGGATTCAATTAATGAGTTAAAGCAATGGTTGGTTATATTCCAGGAAATTCCTACTGTTGAAGAAACAGAAATTCTCCTGAGAAACGCCTATATAGATTTTTTGAAAAGAGAAAGCTTTCGCTATCTTATCTTTCATAAAGGTACTAATGAATTTATTGGAACTGTTAGCCTTCATAGAATTAATTGGAAGATTTCTAAAGGTGAAATTGGATACTGGGTTAACTCGCAATTTAGTGGCAATGGATATATGACAGAAGCAGTAAGAGAGTTAACTAACCTTGGCTTTCAGCAACTCAAATTTAGAAGGATCGAAATAAGATGTGAATCAACAAACTATAAAAGCCGTTCGATACCAGTGAAACTAGGTTTTGAATTAGAAGGAACCTTAAGAAATGACGATTTATCTTCAGATGGTAGTAAGCTAACTGACACTTGTATTTATTCAAAAATAAAGTAAGTTTTGTGAATGAGCATTCCACTTAAAACAAATGAAGAATTTTTGGGTTTTGTTTTTGATTATGTATATGATCAAGAAAACTCAAAGACACTTAAGGTAATGCTGGAGTGATAATTAAGACAGGTAGTTTTATATAATACTTATTCATTCTAAGGGAAGCACTACTGTATATGTAGAGGGCGTTTCTTTAGAAAATGGTAGAGGTGAACAGAATGAAGAGGCCTGATCCAGTTGAAGCAGCGAAACAATTTATTGATAAGCACTTTTCAAATTGCCAAGGGGCTTTATTAGCAGGAAGCGTAGTTAGAGGAGAGGCAACAGAAACTTCCGATCTTGATATTGTCATTTTTGATAAAAGACTTCCTTCATCATATAGGGAGTCTATGTTTGACTTTGGATGGGCAATAGAGGTTTTTGTCCATAATTTAACTTCATACAAATATTTTATCGAAATGGACTGCAAAACTGCAACGCCTTCTATGCCAAGAATGATTTCTGAAGGCATTATTTTAAGAGATGAAGGAATATTAGAATCTATTAAAAATGAAGCGAAAGATATATTAGAGAAGGGACCTGAAATATGGTCTGAAGAAACTGTTAGAACAAAGCGATATTTTATCACTGATGCGCTTGATGATTTTTTAGGCAGTAAAAACAGAGCAGAAGAGATATTTATAGCTAATACATTAGCTGATCTTGTTCACGAATTTGTTTTAAGAACGAATCGACAGTGGGTTGGTTCATCGAAATGGATTATTCGTGCTTTGAATCGATATGATGAGAAATTTACCGTAGAGTTCGTAGAAGCTTTTGATGTTTTTTATAAATCAGGTGAGAAAAATAAGGTTGTTAAATTAGTAGATAAGGTGTTGGATCCTTATGGGGGGCGTTTATTTGAAGGGTTTTCTCTGGGAAAAGATAATCCATAAAACCTCTTTAAGCAATCGGGGAGAATAGTTGAAGGAGAAGGGGCATTTAAGAATTTATGAATAAGATAAGAAAAAGGTATATTATCGGTGCATTACTCGTCTTTTTTATTTTATCCATGGTGACAAATCCAACGAAACAAGACTATATCAATTATACAAATTTTAATGAAAAAAAGATGGAAGAATCACATGAACAACTTGATTTTGAAGTAGAAAGAATCAATTTCTTTTTATTTTCAACTTATGCTGTAAAAGAGTTGGCACTTGACCATTATGGTAATGTCCATTTGGGGTTTATGGGTAATTTTTTTCAAATATCTGAAGGGCAATACGATTACCCAGGGTGGTTAGAGTTTTTCAACTAATCGGTGCTATAGTTGCATAGTGTGCTCTCTTTTCTTTATAGAGGAAGGGTGTTGATAGATTTTGTAAAGGAGGGGGTTTGATAATATCACTTTTTACTATTGGACCTTTCGCACCACTAGTTGGAATGATAGTTGGTTTTTTTACTCACATCATTATAATACTTATAAGGATTTCAAAGAAATTAGATAAAATTGGGAATGGGGTAGAAGGTAATGAAAATAAAAATTTTGAAACACATCACTTAAATTAACTGGAGCTTTTCTTTGAGCAGAGAACCGCTTTACTTAAGAAGTGTGCAGGATTGTAAAATAAAAATGAACTTTATTGTTCTGGAGTGAGTTATATGGATAGATTTTTATTTATCTTCGGCATTATTGTATTTTTCCTTAGCTTTATATTTTTTGTAATGAATTTTATTTCAGATTATGAAAGTACTACTATGGTAGGCTCTGTATTAGTAATGCTTAATGCAAGTATAGCAATATGTGTTTCAGAGATATTAACAAGAACTAAAAACTTAAAATAATATTCAATCCATTATTAAGCAAACGGGAGCTAGTGAGGAGTACTTAATTTACTTCAGTACTTGCAATAATACTAAGTGATTTTTGTAAAGTGGGGTGATTTAATGTCTGAGTAGACAGACTGATTCAGTTTTTTTGTAAATGGTGAATTTTTTTGTTGGCATATTGTTGATTATGAGAGTTGGAAAAGAGAAAGAGTAAGAAAATTAACGTAGGAACAAATGCAAATGTCACCTTGGGGAACCTGGAATGATACTTTACTAAAAAAGATTGGCTGAAGCCTGGACATTAGATAAATGGATTTAGATCATTCAACTTAAGGACGTTTGATTAATACGGAGATAGCTTATCTTTCCAGCGAATTAATATATCTGAGGTGAATCCCTTGGCCAAAATTGCTCTAATAACAGTTACACACGATCCAACAGGGAGAAATATGAAGCTTTTTAAACAATTACAAGAAGAGATTGAAGGAATTTATTCAGAACTATTTATTACAATAAGTGATGCATCGTGTATTAATCTCTTGGAAGCAATGAAACAAAGCAAATTTAAAGTTAAAGTGATACCTAAAAATGGTGCTGCTGCGGCAAGAAGAGAAGTTTTGAGCTTTGGACTTTTGGGACAAAGTCAATATTATCATTATTGTGATTTTGATAGACTTCTAACTTGGTGTAAAAACCACATGAATGAACTGAAACAAGTAACATCAAATCCAGAGAATTACGACTATCTTATTTTAGGGCGTACAGAAAGAGCAATGAATACACACCCTGAGGAATGGATTGAGACGGAAAAGATAACAAACAAAATTTGTTCTCTGGAATTTGGAATGAACGTTGACATAACAGCTGGATCTTGTTTGTTTTCCAAGGTTAGTGCGGAATACATAAATAAATATTCAAAAGAAAAGATGACTGATGCTGAATGGCCAATGATAGTACATAGAATTGCGAAACTAGATATAGGTTTTTATCCTGTTGAAGGTTTAGAGTATCACGAAGAAACAAATGGCATAACTAGAAGCATTAGTGAAGCTGAAAAGTGGATGGGACGATTAAAACTTAGCTCAATTATTAGTGAAACAGCCATAACAACAGGGAAATAACTTATACCAACGGAAGCGATTGCTTCATAGTGTAATCACTCTTAATTGAAAATCTTTCGGCAGGTTGTTGAAAATAGACTACATCAAGGGGGATTGTTTTATGTTTGTGGTTAATGTAGAAGGTGCCATTCACCGAAACGGAAAATGGCTTTTAATCTTGAGAAGCGAAAAGGAAGAATACGCTGGAGGTACACTTTCTTTGGTCGGTGGAAAATGCGAACTAGAAGGCTATTCATCTGATATTTTAGAAAGAACTTTAATACGTGAAATCTTTGAGGAAGTAGGATGCGAAGTTACAGGTCTAAAATATGTAAATAGCTCTTCCTTTGTTACTGACTCAGGGATGAATGTGATTGATATTGTTTTTCTTTGCCATCATAAGTCAGGAGAACCTTTTTCCAAAAGCAGCGAAGAAGTGGATGATATAATTTGGATGACTACTTCAGAGATTCAAGGTAATACTGAACTGCCTGGATATTTAAAGAACAACATCAAACAAGCAGAGAAAATACTACTAGATAATTCGAATGATAAATATTAATAATACATATTCAATTAATGGGAGCATTTCTGGAAAAAGGTAGGCCTCTTTTTTGTGAAATTATTTTTTGAGTTAATGGTCTATATTTGAAAAAATTGATATTAGGTAATCGAGCAGTTTAATCGAAGAAATGTTAGCTTTTTGCGTAAATGCGTTATAGTGAAAAGGAGATGTTATGAATAGAAAAATCGGTGTTTTTTTATTGATTTTCTTTTGTTATTTAATATGGCTATATTTTGCAAGATATGAATCTTCAATAAATGACTGGTGGACAGTCAATGAGGTAAAACGGAGAACTGAAGATACTGTCGAAATAAGTGTATCATTGGTAAAGGTTTTAGTGGGTATGGTTATATTCACTTTTAGTGGAACTATTCTTTATTTGTTGATAGGAAAAAGGAATTAGACACTTCTATAGAAAGAAAGCTGAAAACCAAAAGTCTAAGCAGAATGTGTAAAAGTCTTGGGTATTCTGGAAAAGGGAGCATATCTTGAAAGAAAAGGTAGGCTTCTTTTTTTGTGAAAACAATTATTGAGTTAACGGCCTAAATTTGAAATAATTGGTATTAGGTAATCGAGCAGGTTTGTTCAATTAGAAATCACCAAGGGAAGAGCATTTACTGTAAAACAACATTAGACGTATTAATGTCTGAAAAAATGAGATGAAGCACATTATCATTATTGTACGGTATAAATAAAAATATATGGAGGAATAGTTATGTGGGTAATATTAGGGGTCATTGCAATAGTAGTAACTTTTATAAATCTTTATATGTATGCAGCAGGAAAGGATTATAAGCTCGCTATGGCGATGGGATTATCATTTACAGCATTAACACTTTGTGCAGAATACAGTCTTGTATCGGATTGGGTAGAAGTGGAAGATTGGGCAGCTTTATTGGATGTAGTACCTGGTATGGAGAGGGCATTATGGTTTTTGACAATGGTTTCTATCTTACTAAATATAACACCTATACTTTTAGAACTAAAAGGTAAGAAATAATGACTTATTGTTACATCACTTAATTAGCAATTATTGGGTAAGTCTTTATATATAACTCACGGGGGCGTTTGCTGAACAAGCAGCCGCCCCTCTTCAACTACGTCAGCAAGTTTTAGCATCTTCGGTTTTTTGGCAGGAATATTGAATAAGTCTATAAATAAGGATGCTTAACAAGGATGAGGTGCTTGATAATGAAAAGCAGGAAACTATTGTTTGTTACTTTCGGAATATTGGTTGTTGCAATTTTATCTTTTTATTTTAATGGTACCAAACAGTTTTATGGGAATGATGAAGCATCAATAGTTAAAGTAATTAATTCTATTGAGGGATATGAACATAAATCAATTGAAATCTTGGAGATAAAAGATTTTAATGATCTAAGGATTGTAGCGTTTTTAGCTAATAATAAACCAGGCTGCATAGAGTTTACTGAAAATAAGAAAGGTAACTATATATGGAGAAATATAGAAGTTAAAGAGAATGAGACATTTAGTTCTTTTCATATTTCTCCTCGTAAAATGATGTTTGTAACCAATAATGAAAATGAAATTGCTAAAATGCAAGTAGATATAAATGAGCAAAATTTTGAACGGGAATTTATCCCGAATAAAGCAACTGTAACTTGGGCTGATTTACCACAAACAGATAATAACGAATATACATTTCGGAACTATAAGTATTATGATAAAGATGGAATTATCATTAAGAAGTTTGACTAACCAGCTAGTAAACAATCGGGAGCTTTGTTGGAATATAGGATTGATGAGGTCATTGATATAACTGAAGGAGGAATGAAATTGAAAAAAGAATATTTTGTACAATATTCGGGCCAAAGCATAATTAATAGTGTTGACTTTCCAAAAGATGCTTTTGCATCTATATCTATTGGAATGACTGACATTACAAATGATTTAATAATTTCGTTAGTCCATAAAATGTTCGGTCTTCCTGTTTTCTTTGTATTAAACTCCATGATCTTTGGATACGAAAAAGAGACCTTAATATCAAATAATATTCCATTTTATGAATTTTCGTCAGATGGAGCTGTTATAAAAGTAGACTCAAAAGAAAAATTACTTCTTATAAGTAAGCTTGCAGAAGAGCTGGTTAACAATGGTCTGAGTGTGTTCATTTTTCACGGAAAAGATTTATCAGAGCAAGATTTAATTCCCCCAAAACATTGGGTGGATAAACCTTTAGTATTTAAAAACCTTGATGTTAATAAACTCGAAACCTTTCTGGATATCGAAGAGGTGGGTATTACCATATTTACTAGAAGTAGTTTATTTGACTCTCCTGAAAAAATCCCGACTTACATACCCAGTGATTACTTCCTAAATATTAATAGTAGTGATATATAACTTATCGGGTATGGCTTTGCTCCGCAATCGGGAGCAAATATGGAAGATGCATCCACTAGTCAAAGCAGGAATAGTGGCTGTGTTTGTTGAATTAAAGGGCAGCTGTTGAAGAACTGATTTTAAAAAGTATCTGATTAAAAACTAATAAAGGGGTGATTAGATGAAAAAGGTTGGATTTTTACTGGGTTTTGTAATAGCTATTATTTGTGTGTTCATATTTGTAAATAAACTATACTATCCCCCTCTTCCAATAGAAAATTTATCAGCAAAAGAAGCAATTGAAAAACTAAAAGAATCGGAGAGTAAAATAGCTGAAATTGCAGTAGAAGGGGATATTATTTGGTATATCACAAGTAGTCAGAATAAAGGTATATCCGATGCTGATGAAAATATTAAACAAATGGTTGTCTCAAATGGATGGGAATTTAAAGAAAAAGATGGTGCTGGTCTATTCTTTGAAAAAGGCGATAAAAGATTAATTGCGACCACTCAAATGTGGACTGAAAATTATGTTCTCGTTAAAATTCCTAGTAATTTTAAATAATCTTACGTTTGCTGAACAAGCAGCTGCTCTTTGTTCAAGTATAGGGAATGGCATTAAATCTAAAAAAAATCGGTAGAGGAGAACAGAATGAAGAGGATTGATCCAGTTAAAGCAGCGAGACAATTTATCGGTAAGCACTTTTCAAATTGCCAAGGGGCTTTATTAGCAGGAAGTGTAGTTAGAGGAGAGGCGACAGAAACTTCCGATCTTGATATTGTCATTTTTGATAAAAGACTTCCTTCATCATATAGGGATTCTATGTTTGAATTTGGATGGGCAATAGAGGTTTTTGTACATAATTTAACTTCATACAGATATTTTATCGAAATGGACTGCAAAGTGGCAAAGCCTTCTATGGCAAGAATGATTTCTGAAGGGATTATTTTAAGAGATGAAGGAATATTAGAATCTATTAAAAAAGAAGCAAAAGATATATTAGAGAAGGGACCTGAAATATGGTCTGAAGAAACTGTTAGAACAAAGCGATATTTTATAACCGATGCGCTTGATGATTTTTTAGGAAGTAAAAACAGAGCTGAATATATATTCATAGCTAATACATTAGCTGATCTTGTTCACGAATTTGTTTTAAGAACCAATCGTCAGTGGATTGGATCTTCGAAATGGATTATCCGTTCTTTGAATCGATATGATGAAAAATTTACCGTAGAGTTCGTGGAAGCCTTTGATGTTTTTTATAAAACAGGTGAGAAAAATAAGGTTGTTAAATTAGTAGATAAGGTGTTAGAACCTTATGGGGGACGTCTATTTGAAGAGTTTTCTTTGGGAAAAGGGGAAGATAATCCATAAAACCTTTATTTGGATCGGGTGTTGCCAGCTGGGATAGTTCCTTATATGATGCAATGTTAAGTAATGTGGGGAATACATTAAGCAATAATTGGTATTAAGAATCTTAAGAGGTGATGGGATGAGACAGATTATTGCAATGGGTGGAGGAGGTTTTTCTATGGAACCAGAAAACCTACTACTTGATAAATACTTTTTATCTCAAATAAAAAAAGACTTACCCAAGGTATGATTTGTTCCAACCGCTAGCGGAGACCAATCAAATTATATAGAAAGATTTTATAATGCATTTAAGCTTCTTCCTAGCCAACCTTCTCACATATCTTTATTCGAGCCAGAATTTGAAGACTTAGAAAAGTTTGTTCTTGAGCAAGATGTAATTTATGTTGGAGGGGGAAATACCAGGAATATGCTTCTTTTGTGGAAGGAATGGGGATTAGATCAAGTTTAAAAAAAGGCTTATGAAAAAGGAGTTATACTTGCTGGACTAAGTGCTGGTGCAATCTGTTGGTTTGAAGAAGGATTAACTGACCCATTAAATGCACCGTTGTATAAACTAGATTGTTTAGGCTTTTTGAAGGGAAGTAATTGTCCTCATTATGATGGAGAGAATAAAAGAAAGCCTTCCTATCACCAATTAATCCTAGAAGGAAAAATGAAAGAAGGATACGCAGTAGATGACGGTGCAGCTCTTCATTTTGTTAATGAAACACTATCTAAATCTGTTAGTTCTAGACCAAAAGCAAAGTCTTACTTTGTCAAATGTGTAAAAGGTGAAATTATCGAAAATGAGATTAATACAATTTACTTAGGCTGTTGATAGCGGACAACTTATTCAAGACTAGGGAGCGATTGCTGTATAGTGGATCGCTCCTTACTTAAGAATTGGGCAGGATTATGGAATAAGAAATACGTTATCTTGTTAAACATTTCAGGTGTGTGTATATTGAAATAAATGAGGTGTTTTAACTGTTTATTAAATGGTTTAGGATAACTGATGTTGGTGTAGTTTTCGGAATAATTATTTCGATATATCCAATCATAAAAGCAAACAACATAGTAAAAAAGGTTAAGACGAATTCTAATAGTGAAGAATTACCACAAAGAAATGATAAAAGGGCATTTTTGAAGTACATAAGGTTTTGTATCTTAGGAATATTTATTACAACAGTATCTTTTATCATAAGAGGATTGTTATAAACAGTTTTTACTAAAGGTTGCTATGCTTCAATGTGGGGGCAAGGAATCTTTCTTTAAGTAACTGAGCACGTTAGTTCAGAAACTATTGCTACATTACAAGAAAGATTCTGAATGTTTTGAGGATAAAAAAGCCATCTATATATTTATAAAATATAGATGGTTTATGTGAAAATATAATTTTTTAGGGTTGGCAACATAAATTTCCTTCGCCCTTTTGTAAAACAGATTTTAGACTATCAAGAACTCCTGACCATGCCATTTGGTGCCAGTTAATTGCTTCAGTCCAGTCCTTATTATCTTTAAATCCAATATGTTCAACAATCACTTTTGTAGAATTATCATTGATTGATTTGAAACTTACATTAACATTTGTTAATTCATTTTCATTGTTCATTAACGTCTTAAATTGGTCTGGACCTTTCCAAGTAAAATGTAGCTCTTTTTCATTAATAATCTTTGTGATTTTACAACCTTTAGTATTCATCCCTTCGCTATTCCCAGGTATAAAATAAAGTTCGTATGCACCACCCTCCTTAGGATCTACTACTGTTACAGGTGCAAACCATTCAGAAACTCTTTCAGAGATTGTCCAGGCTAACCATACTAAATTTAATGGTGCATTAATTGTTACCTCTTTAATAATAGCTTTATCATTTGTGGTAGTTGTCAAAGAAACCTCTCCTTTTATATATTGTAAAATTATTACACTTGAATTGTATCATTATTGAAATAATTTCAAAAGAATTTTTTTGAGCAATGCTTAATTACCTTATTCAACTAACTGGGAGCATTTCTTCAATTTTTTATGAAATTATTTATTGAGTTAATGGTCTGTATTTGAAATAATTGGTATTAAGCAATAGGGCAGGATTGTGGTGCGAGGCGTTTCTAACTCAAATTGAGAATGGCATACATTACTCAGATAAACGTTAGACAATTCCTTCTGGAATTGAAGGATTATATTGAAGAGTCAAATGATTGGGTAACGCCTTGAAGGGCTCTCTCTTAGTCGAATAGCATTTTATTTAGCAAGAATGAAAGTGTTATAAGCTCGGCAAATAGGCATGAGAATCTACCGTATCAGTGATAAACTGACGAAATTCTACCCGATGGGGTGAAGTGGATCATGGTGCTTGAGCTGGATGGACATGGTGAGAACGCTTTTAACCCTATGAGAACAGAAGGGTAAGCTGACAAATTTCCGAATGTACGGGTCTAAACCTGCAATGCATAGAAATGTGCATATCACCTATCGTGAGGTTAACTGTGGCTGAGTAAGAATCGCAATTATGAAAAACCATGTAATGTTATAGGCATTTCTAAGTTAACAGGCCTACAGGAAACACCTAAATTCGTCCTATAGTAGATATAATTCAACGTTGTAAGCTGGTAACGTGGAGGACTTGCTTCTTATGAAGCGTTGACAGGGAAAATCATAATGAGAGTAATTCTGATATAACCTCTCTTAATACCAGTGAAAGTGGTGGCACAGTACCAATGAAATGTCTAATCCACATGGAGGGATAGCCACTAGACTAATGAAGATGACTCAACCATGTAAGGCAATTCTTTATCGGTTAATAAGGTTCTTGTAAGAGTAAAAGAGGTTTAACTCCTAAGGGAGACACCGACTTGTTAAAACGGAAGAAATTGAGACATTCAGAGTATTATAGTATGCAGCATTGTTTAGACAATCTGTATGCTCAAAGTGTCAATGGTCAGAATTTCTATGACTTAATAAACATTATTAGTTCAAATGATAATATACGTCTTGCTTATCGTAATATAAAAAGAAACACTGGAAGTAAAACTGCAGGTGTAAACAAATTAACCATTCAAGATATTCAAACTTTATCTGTTGAAGAGGTCGTTGAGAAAGTTCAAGAAATGATTCGATTTTATCAACCTCAAATGGTAAGGCGTGTTTATATACCAAAAGCTAACGGTAAAGTTAGACCCTTAGGTATCCCGACTATTTGGGATAGAGTTCTTCAGCAGTGTATCTTACAAGTTTTAGAACCAATTTGTGAGGCTAAATTCTATAAACATAGTTATGGTTTTAGACCCAATAGGAGCACTCATCATGCAAAAGCAAGATTTGAATCTCTCATTAATTTAAGTGGACTTTATCACTGTGTGGATGTAGATATTAAAGGTTTCTTTGATAATGTAAACCATAGCAAATTACTCAAACAAATTTGGGCACTTGGCATAAAAGATAAGGCACTGCTTTCTATTATTTCTAGGTTGTTAAAAGCTGAGGTTGAAGGAGAGGGCGTAACGAAAAAGGGAACACCGCAAGGTGGTATCCTGTCTCCGTTATTATCTAACATCGTTCTGAATGAACTTGATTGGTGGATAAGCAACCAATGGGAAACGTTTAAAACTAAACATCCTTACAAATCTAATGGAAGCAAAGTGCAAGCGTTGAAGAAAACCAACTTAAAAGAGTGTTATATTGTCCGCTACGCGGACGACTTTAAAGTGCTTTGTCGTACTCGCTCTCAAGCGATTAGGATGAACCACGCCATAAAGGAATTTCTTAGTACGAGACTTCATCTTGAGACTAGTAAAGAAAAATCTAAGGTAGTAAATTTAAAGAAAAACTCTTCAGAGTTCCTAGGCTTTTCGTTTCGAGCAGTACAAAAGGGAAAAACCCGTAAAGGTTTTGTGGCACATTCTTGTATGACAAATAAAGCAAAAAACAATGTGAAAAATAAAATTAAGGAATCTATTAAAGCTATT